>NZ_JBITPF010000015.1:0-801 GCF_050468025.1 Neobacillus sp. NRS-1170
TGAACCGTACGCTCTAGCCATCTGAGCTACACCGCCATTATCAATATAATAAATGGAGCCTAGCGGGATCGAACCGCTGACCTCCTGCGTGCAAAGCAGGCGCTCTCCCAGCTGAGCTAAGGCCCCATGTTGTTATTGTAAAAAACTTTCGACTGGTCGGGAAGACAGGATTCGAACCTGCGACCCCTTGGTCCCAAACCAAGTGCTCTACCAAGCTGAGCTACTTCCCGTATTTTTAATGGCGCGCCCGAAAGGAGTCGAACCCATAACCTTCTGATCCGTAGTCAGACGCTCTATCCAATTGAGCTACGGGCGCTTTATAAAATAAATGCTGCCGAGGACCGGAATCGAACCGGGGTAGTCACCTACCGCAGGATTTTCCGCCACACCCGCATATTTAAATGGTGAGCCATGAAGGACTCGAACCTTCGACCCTCTGATTAAAAGTCAGATGCTCTACCGACTGAGCTAATGGCTCAAAAAAAGCAAAAAAAATAAAAGGTGCCGGCTAGAGGACTTGAACCCCCAACCTACTGATTACAAGTCAGTTGCTCTACCAATTGAGCTAAACCGGCACAATTAAAATTTATATGGTGGAGGATGACGGGATCGAACCGCCGACCCTCTGCTTGTAAGGCAGATGCTCTCCCAGCTGAGCTAATCCTCCAAAAATGGTGACCCCTACGGGATTCGAACCCGTGTTACCTCCGTGAAAGGGCGGTGTCTTAACCGCTTGACCAAGGGGCCTAACTAAAATTTAGACAAAATAATAGCCCCAAAAAGGGGCTTAGCCTGGCAACG
>NZ_JBITPF010000016.1:0-38122 GCF_050468025.1 Neobacillus sp. NRS-1170
CAAAAGCGGAAGCGCCTTGTTCAGGCGCTGCAGCTAGACGATTCTCAAAGTTTGTGTGCGTTTTCTCTCGGACCAGACTGACCTCTAAAAAGCCACGGAACCCTAGAAAACTTTTTTATATTTAATTAATAAAACCATTCTATCACAAAAAGCCCCAAGCGGCATTGCCATTTTTTACTTTTTGGCTATGTTATAGAGCATTGTTGATTGGAGCGGAAGGCGCGAAGACTCCTGCGGGAGTACGGGGCAGGGGAGACCCCGGAGGCGCCAAAGCGCCGAGGAGGCTCCCCGGCACGCCCGCGGAAAGCGAAGCGCCTGGAGCGTAAATCAACAACTGAGTCTAACAGAGCCTACTTTTTAAAATGAAACGGCAATGTCGAGACAATAACTTTCTTTTTAAAAATCAGATACGCCCGAATTAAAAAGCTGGATTGATTGTGCAGGATATTATGCCAGCTTTTCTTCGTAATAAATTGCGGAATCAACACGGTAACCCGGTAATTGTTCTCGCTTGCTTTATGTTCGACAGTATCAATAAATTTTGAAAGTGGCTGAAGAACACTGCGGTAATGGGAATGCAAAGTGACGAGCCGGACATCAGGCTGCCATTTCTCCCATTTTTCCTCAAAGCGTTTTTCATCCTCACGGTCAAACGATACATATACCGCAAAAATTTGATCCGTCAATGACTTGGCATAATTAATCGAGTTTTCTACTACCTTGGTGATTCCTGCAACCGGAACAATAATCACATTTCCGTCGATTTGAAGTGCTGGCTTTTCTGGATCAATTCTTAATTGTTCGCCAACTGCTTCATAATGCACTTTAACTCTCAGGAATGCAATCACAATTAAAGGCAGGAAAATAAACACAAACCATACTTGGCCTAATTTTGTGACAAAGAAGATAATTAAAACCGTTAAGGTAATAAGGGCACCTATTAAATTGGCAGTAAGCTTTGCTACCCATCCAGCCGGCTTTTCTCGAAGCCACTTAATAATCATCCCTGTTTGAGACAAGGTAAACGGAATAAATACCCCAACTGCATAAAGAGGGATTAAGTGCTCTGTCTTCCCTTTAAATGCAATAATAAGCAGGATTGAGGCGATACCTAAGGAAACAATCCCGTTCGAATAGCCAAGCCGGTCGCCCCTGATGGTAAACATCCTTGGCATATATTTATCCTTTGCAAGAGCAAAGGCCAACAATGGAAACGCAGAATAGCCGGTATTGGCGGCCAGCACCAGAATAAGGGCGGTCGTTCCTTGGACAAAGAAGTAAAGATAATTTCGTCCAAAGGTTTCTTTGGCAATTTGTGATACAACCGTTTCCTCTGCCTTTGGAGCAATTCCGTAATAATAAGCGAGGAAAGTAATCCCCGTAAATAAAAGAGCAAGGAGTGACCCCATTAAAATGAGCGTTTTAGCTGCATTCTTTGGGGCAGGGTCTTTAAAAGTGGGTATCGCATTCGAAATCGCCTCAACCCCCGTTAATGCCGAGCACCCGGAAGCAAACGCGCGCAGGAGCAAAAATAACGTTATTCCCTGAACAGGAGCCCCAATGGCTACATGATGTGTCGGCGATACTTCGCCAGTGAAGATCTTAAAAATCCCAACTCCTATCAAAATAAACAGAGCAACAACAAATAAATAAACCGGATAGGCCAGTATCGAAGCTGACTCTGTAAGCCCGCGGAGATTCAAAATCGTAATAAATATAACTAACACACAGGCAATAGATACAGTGTGAGTATGTAAAGATGGAAAAGCAGAGGTGATGGCATCAGTACCCGCCGATACGCTAACAGCCACAGTCAATATGTAATCAACTAATAGTGACCCTCCGGCGATTAATCCAGCTTTCTCACCGATATTCTCCTTTGAAACAACATAGGCGCCACCGCCGTGCGGATAAGAATAAATGATTTGCCGATAAGATAAAATTAAAGCTGCTAAGAGAACCAATATCCCTACTGCAATGGGAATCGAATACCAAAAAGCAATCACACTTATCGTTGCCAGTACAATAAGGATTTGTTCCGTCCCGTATGCAACAGAGGATAAAGCATCCGAAGACAAGATTGCCAACGCCTTTAAAATATTTAATTTTTGTTCGCCTAAAGCCGTTGATTTTAGCGGCCGTCCGATTAATAATCTCTTAACAGAAGAGAGCAAGTGTTTCACCCACCGTTTTTGAAGTAGAATTACCGATTGATTTTATCACAAGATATGGGATTATTTGAAGTGTTTTATTTTTGACAAACATTCTTATCGTTATTCTTTACGAAACTCCTTCGTTTATGAGGCAAAAAAATGGAGATAAGAGAACTCGGTTCTATCCAAAATAGCTGCTTATTTCGCAGCATCGACCTCAGCGTCCAGGAGCATTTTTTGAATCGGTGTATGGCTTCCGGCATATCCAACCAAATTACCACTTTTCCCAATCACACGGTGGCAAGGAATAATAATGGGAATTTGATTATTCCGATTTGCCTGTCCGACCGCTCTTACTGCTTTTGGATTGCCAATCATTTCAGCCACATCCGCATAGCTTCTCACTTCACCGTAAGGAATTGTTTGAAGTGCACTCCAAACCTTCTTCCGAAAATCGGTTCCTTCTGCCGAAAGCGGCAAATCAAACTCTTTTCGCTTGCCGCTGAAGTATTCATCTAATTGACGAATGGCTTCCCCGCAAAGCTCCATATCTTCTTGAATTTCTGGATGTCCTGCTAAAAACTTTTCCCAGTCTTCTTCAAATAGCTCGACTCGTTTTATACCTGTTTCATCTGCGATAACTCTTATTTTTCCAAAAGGGGCCTGATAAGCGGCAAACCCAATTCTCATAAAAACCTCTCCTAATCTTGAAACAATTTATCCTTGCTGGGCAAGACTCCGACGCTCTTTATAAATAAAAAAGAAATAAAGCAGCATCGAAATAAAAACCGATAGCGCCGCGGCTTTGTAAATACTGCTATATCCAAGCAGGTGCCCGATTTGTCCGAATACAATCGCCCCGAAACCGATGCCTAAGTCAAAAAAAGAAAAGAAGGTGGCATTGGCCATTCCCCGGCGATTAAGAGGAGCTTTTTCAATCGACCATGCCTGCAGGGCTGGCTGCACCGTTCCAAAGCCAAGGCCATACAGAATGGCTGCTATATATAAGACAAGACTATTTGGCAGCCAGGCGAGCAGCACCATTGCCAGCATGATTAATAATGTGCCCGGAATATAGACTGCTTGATGACCTTTCCGATCATACAGCTTTCCTGAGAAGGTTCGCGTGACCATTAAGGCAGCTGCATAAAGCAAAAAGTACCATTGTAGTCCTTCAATATGTTTGTCAGCTGTGTATAACGGAAGGAAAGTAGCAATCCCGCCAAATGTTACAGTTAGAAAGAACAATAGCATGGAAGGCTTTAATGCACTTTTTTCATAAAGACTCTGTTTTGCTGGTGCCTGGACTCGTTCCACCTTTTTATAGCGGATTTTTGAGGACAGCAGCAAAGCCACCAGACCTAAACCCGCGCAAATAAGGAATAATTGCTTAAAAGAGATGATGCTAGTCAGTGCAAGCCCCAGCGATGGACCAAAAGCCAAGGCTAAATTCCCCGAGAGTCCATAATAGCCCATTCCCTCGCCCCTTCTGGAAGCAGGAATTAAATCGGTCGCGATCGTTCCGGATGCTGTAGTGGAAAATCCCCAGCCCACTCCTTGTACTACCCGCATCATAAATAAGAAGGTAATGCTCGTCATGAACCCAAAGGTGCCCACTGAAATAACAAAAATGGCTAATCCACTTAAGAATATAAAGCCTCTTCCCCGTGTCTCCAGCGTTTTTCCAGCATAGGGGCGCAGGAGCAAGGCTGAGAAGGTAAAGATGCCCACAACAATCCCAATTAATTGATCGTTCCCCCCTAATTTCTCAACGAATAAGGGGATGGTCGGAAGGGTCATTTGAAATCCAATAAAAACAAAAAAATTCGCCAATACAATCAGAACAAAATCCCTTGTCCATATCCTTTCCTTTGGTCTTGCTTTCATCTGTTGGTTAGCCATACACTTAAAGATACTTCCTCTCCTGAAAATGAAAAATCGTTTCTACCAATTTGGGCAGAAACGAACTTTCATTTATCATTTGTTATTTTGCCTGAGCTGATTCAATCACGCGTTTCATCGCTTGAATTTGCCCTAAATGAGCCGCCTCGTGGAAGATTCCTAAATGTGCGACTTCCCCGAAGGTTTCTAACCCGAGAAACGGTGTTTTCAGCTTTTCATTAAAACTCTCAGCAGGAATTTCTTTCATTCTTTGGATTTGCTCTTTTAACTGCACTAATAATTCCTTTACGGATGGAACATCACCATTCCAATCAGCCGGTTTTGTGCCAGTTGCAAACAGTTCCATATAATTTGCCGGTAAGTTGGTTGATTTTTTTGGAAAGCCAAATAAGAATTGTTCCGCCACCGTTAACACATGGCCCACATGCCAGTGGATTGTGTTGTTAAAGCCTGCCGGCTGCACATCGACAATGGACTCATCAAGAGCATCAACATTTTTTAAAAAGGAGTTCCTTGCGAATTCAAAGCTTTTAAAAAGTAATTCACTCACCTATTTAGCCCCCCTAACGTTTTCATCACTATTTTATACCATAATCAACCAATTTTGAAGTAAAATGATTTTACATTTCCTCAGGTGCTTGAACGCCTAATAATCTCAATCCTTCTTTAAGAACAACTGTTACCGAATAAACAAGTGCTAAACGTGCTTCTTGCTCTTCGCTTTCTTCCAGCACCTTTACCTCCGCATAGTATTTGTTGAAGGCTTGTGCCAAATCTACCACATATTTGGCTACCTGCGAAGGATCGAAGTTCTCCCCTGCACGTTTAATGGCATTAGAGAATTCCATTAACAGGCTGATAACCTTCCATTCTTTTTCCCATGAAGTATTGTAGGCATGGTCAATGGCAATCGCCTCCCACTTTCCTTTTCGTAAGATCGAACAGGCACGGGCATAGGTGTACTGGACGTATGGTCCTGTTTCCCCTTCAAAGCGCAGCATTTCCTCCAACGAAAATTCAATATCGTTCATACGGTTATTTTTTAAATCATGGAAAATAACGGCCCCGACACCCACCTGTTTCGCTACTTCATCCTTGTTAGGAAGATTTGGATTTTTCTCCTCGATATTATGTCGGGCCATTGCAATCGATTCATTTAACACTTCTTCTAGTAAAACAACCTTGCCTTTACGGGTGGACATTTTCTTGCCGTCCTTCAGCATCATGCCAAACGGCACATGGACCATTTTTTCCGCCCAGTCATAGCCCATTTTCTTTAACACAGCGATTAACTGTTTAAAGTGCAGGCTTTGCTCATGTCCCACCACGTAAAGAGACTTGGCAAATTGATAATTCTCTTTACGGTAGATAGCTGCAGCTAAATCACGGGTCGCATAAAGCGTAGCGCCGTCAGATTTTTTAATCAGGCAAGGCGGCAGCTCTTCTTCTAAGAGTTCAACGACCTGTGCCTGGTCGGATTCCACCAGTAATTGCTTCTCCTCAAGCAATTGGACAACCCGGTCCATTTTATCATTATAAAAAGCTTCTCCTGCGTAGGAATCAAAATCAACGTTCATTAACTGATAAATTTTTGAAAACTCTTTTAATGACTCATCGCGGAACCATTGCCATAGTGTTAATGCTTCTTCATTGCCATCTTCTAGCTTTTTAAACCAGGCGCGTCCGTCGTCTTCAAGCGATGAGTTGGATTCAGCTTCCTCATGGAACTTGATATAAAGCGCCAAAAGTTCTTTGATCGGGTTATGTTTGACTTTCTTTTCGTCTCCCCATAGCTTATAGGCAGTAATCAATTTACCAAACTGTGTTCCCCAGTCACCGAGATGGTTAATCTTAATCGGCTTATAGCCGCATTTTTCTACAATGTGAGCGAGGGCATTCCCTATAACCGTGGAACGGAGATGACCCATTGAAAATGGCTTGGCGATATTAGGAGACGACATGTCAATCGTGACATTAATTTCTTCGTTAATGTTTTGTGCACCGAATTGGTCCTTTTCGTTAATGATTTTATTGACGACTTTTTCTGAAACAAGTTTTTTGTTTAAAAATACATTCAGATAAGCACCGACCACTTCTACTTTTTCAAAGATCGGTGATTGGATCTTTTCACTGAGTTCTTGTGCGATCACATTTGGTGATTTACGTTTTAATTTTGCGAGGCTAAAAGCTGGAAAAGCCAAATCGCCGTGCACTTGGTTTTTCGGTTTTTCAATCAGCAGTTCAAGGTCTTGGAGCGCTATTGCCCCCTCCAGCACCTCAAAAAGTATTTCAGCCAGTTCCTTCTTAAAATTCATCGTTTTTGACCTCCTTTTTTCTACAAACACAAAAAACTCCCGCCTCTTATAAAAAGAGACGAGAGTTTGAATATCCCGCGGTACCACTCTAATTGTTCGTTCAGAACCAGCTTATCCTTTGTAACGGAGAATCCTCCGGCGTGCCCTACACAGTTTCAGGCAAGCATCTCAAAAGTGCGCTTCATTATCTGCTCCGTATCAGGCTCCCACCGTCCCTGACTCGCTATCACTTCCTAGATAACTACTCTCTTTTTCATAGAATTTATCCAAAATTAATTATCAGTTATTATACTGGATAAATTAGGATTTATCCATAGGCCGCTGATTATTTTTTTCACTATGGAAATCATAAGAGATAAGGAGGGATTTATATGGCCAGAAGAAATAAAATTCTTGTTCCAGAAGCTAGAAGAGGATTGGATGAGTTAAAAGCGAAGGTCGCACATGCCAGCAGTCCTGAGAATGCAAAATTTGAAGCCGCCGAAGAGGTTGGCGTCCCGCTCCAAAAGGGCTATAACGGCCAGCTCACCTCCGAGCAGGCTGGAAAAGTCGGAGGCAGGCTCGGCGGCAGCATGGTTCGCGAACTCGTGAAAATGGCACAGCAGAATTTAGCAAAAAAATAAGCAGATACGAGGCCATTTCACTGGCCTCATTTTATTGCAATAGAAAGTTCCGAAAAAGTTTGACGATTTTGTGACAAAAAGTTTGACAATTCTGTGACAATTGGTAGAATATTCAGTAAAGGGGAGTGGATCGTGATGCAAATCAAACATTTAAAAAGCTTATTTACCTTCAAAAAGATTGCCATCTATGGCAGCGGATTAGGAATTATTCTTATATTGCTCGGACAATTTGGAAGCGGTTTCAACTCATTTTTCTTTACTGCGCTTGGATTTGGCATCCTATTAGGCGCAGTGGTGAATTACCTTTTCGGAACGTTTATAAGTTTAATGGAAGAATATACGATTAAAAGTAAAGAGGAACCACAATTTGCAGTGTCCACACGGAATTTTTATAATTAAAAAAAAGACTTGTTGCACAAGTCTTTTTTTTGTTTTGTCAATTTTTCACGATAGTCCTTTTAAAAAAAACACCTTCATCACATCGGCGATTTGTTCTGAGCTTAGCGGTTCATGGTTCCTTTCCCAGTCTGATACAAGCGCGATATACATTTTTAAAAGCAGAAAGCTTGTGATTTCGGTGTCAGCTTCCGGAATCGCGCCCTTCGTTATCGCAGCATCAATTTTCCCTTTGAGATAAGCGATTATTTCATTTTCGACATGCTGGAGCTTTTCCGCAACAGCTAATGTGCCCATTTCCTTCTCTTCTTGAACAAGCTTAATCATCAGCTGGTGCTGGGAACGGAATTCCAAGAGTCGATAGAGCGCCAGGTGGACATTTTCCGTAAACGGCAAATCCGGTTGAATTACAAACTCCGCCTCCGCAATCATCTCCTTCACTAATGAAGAAATAATCTCTTCAAACAACTCTTCTTTATTTTTAAAAAACGTATAAATGGTTCCTTTCCCAACATTCGCAAGCTTTGCGACTTGGTCCATGGTCGTGGCTTTATAACCGAACAACGAAAAAGATTTCGTTGCTGCTTCGACAATCATTTTTCTCCGATCAAGTGCCATTTTTGAACCTCCACCTTTTTGACTATTTTAGTTTTCCGGTCAACAAGATAATTCCACTATAACATAGCTCGTTTTGGGATTCAAATGGAAACAAAAAAACATGCCCCATCGCCATGTTTACAAGACTTACAAGTTTGTAAGTAAGTGTAATCTTAATCCATGGCTGCAGGACATCGGCTCTTTATACAATAAATGCATCAAGAATAAAGGAGGATTGGTTATGTCATTTTCTAAAATAAATATTGATGTCTTTCGATCGATCAATGATTTGGGCTCTCAGTTTTCTGCCTTAAACCCTGTGGTGATTTTTGTGGCAGAATATATGTTTTATTTTTTATGTTTAACCATTGTCCTATTTTGGTTTTCAAGATCGACCAAAAATCGAAAGATGGTAGTCCAATCACTTATTGCCTGTACACTTGCTGGAATCATGGGAAAAGCTGCAGGCCAGTTTTATTCGCATCACCAGCCCTTTGCTGCCCTGCCGCATGTCAATAAGTTAGTGGAACATACTGTTGATAATTCATTCCCCAGTGACCATACTATCTTATTTTTTTCCATTTTTATCTCATTTTGGATTGTTCGCAAAAAAGGCTGGTGGTTATGGCTTGTCATCCCATTCTGTGTTGGTGTATCCCGTATCTGGGTTGGCGTTCATTACCCTGTCGATGTGGCTGCTGGCACCCTTTTAGGAATAATATCTGCACTATTGGTACACCGGGTCATGCCTAGGCTTTACATCATAGACCGATTTCTAGTTTTTTATGAGGATATCGAAAAGCGCGTTTTACCTATTAAGGATAAGTCCAAAAGTCTTTAAACCCACGGTTATGGTTTTGCCTGTGGGTTTTTCTTTTTATTTCTTTCCCCCTTGAAATTACGATCCTGTTGAACGATAGTGTCTTACACCAATTTGCCAGACGAGCAAGCATGGAAGGAAAAACAAGCTTCCCAGCACTGGTGTGAGTATATACAGAAGGTCATCGCCGTTATTTTTTCCAAGCGTGTAGAGTAACGGCAAATAGTTGACGGTTCCAAATGGAATCACAAAGGTAAAAAAGCGGGTCACCCATTTTTGGTAGATGTTTAATGGGTATTGGGCCATTTCCCGTCCGCCATCAGTAAATATATTCGCCACTTCAAGGCCCTGCACGGTCCAAAAACACATGGTAGCTGCCAGCATATAGATTCCGGTAAAAATAAATACACCGCTTGCGACCATTAGCACAAGGGTAATAGCTTTAATTGGTGTCCAATCAATTGAAAGATTGTGCAAGGCCCAGATTAACACAAGGGCGCTTTGAAGCAGCCGCCCTGCTTTCGTAAACTCAAATTTTGACCCGAGCACTTGGATAAACGTACTTCTCGGCCGTACTAGAATCCGGTCAAAATCCCCTCTGACGACAAGGCTTGAAAACATATCATACCCTCGGGCAAAGCACTCACTCAAACTGAAGGACATATGAATGACAGCGAAGCAAAGCGCCACCTCAAAAAACTGCCAGCCTTTTATTTGCCCGAACCGTTCAAACAAGAAGTAAAGCCCTGCAAACACGGCAAAAGGAATAAAAAACTGTCCGACCGTGAGAAGCCAAAAGGATGTGCGGTATTGCATCTGTGATTTAAAGAGAATTTGAAGGTACTTGAAATATAATTTCATATTGGTCAACCTCCTTGGACGACGACTTTTCGTAAAACACGATTCATGCTGATTCTCCCCAGCCAAACAAGAACTAGTAAATACACTAGTTGAATAAAAATGCCGATGAGGGCTTCTGTATGTGGAATATGCCCTGAGTAAACCCTGAACGGAAAATCAGCCGTCCAGCGGAACGGAAGCACATTAGCTATATTCTGCAGCCACGATGGCATTAATGGAACCGGAATAATTAAACCTGCAAAAAATTCACCGAGGATACCAAAGATCAACAGCGACCCCATAGGGGACATGGTTATAAATACGGATATGTACAGAAACATGGAGATGGCTACCAGAAGCAGTAACCCTAGCATTAGGGCGCTTAAGAATAATAGAAAAGCAGATAAACTTGGTGGAAAATTCATGTTGTAGGGCTTTGGCAAAAAGAACGAAACGATTAAGATCGGGAAACAACGCAGTATGGCGCTGGATAACCGCTGCGCCAACAGTTTGGCAAACCAAAATCCATATAGCTCACATGGACGGCAAAGCTCGTAAGCGATATTGCCGTTCGTGATTAAATCAAACAGCTCACTATCGCGAAACCACACGGTAACGAAAACCAGAAATGCCTGCTGCAGCCATATGTAGGTGATGAGTTCTTTTAAGGAAATCGGTTGAGTCGCAGCGGCGCTTTCGTAAAATGCTTGAAATACCATAATGGTAATGAATCCCCAGAAAAATTGGGTGGCCACACCGGCGAGTGCAGCCGCCCGGTACTGCATGCCATTAAGGAGACGAAGCTTCAACACGGATACATATACGTTCATATTTGATACTCCTTATAAAGCTGCACGATGATATCTTCAATAGGCTGTGTTTCGATTGTGACATCTAGAAGGTCCACTTGGGCGGTTAATTGGGTAATTATATCCGATGTCTTAAAGTTGGCTGTGTCTACACTTAATACAGCGCGCTCTGGTGACCACGAAAGGACTGATGCTCCAGGTATTTGAATCGGATTTGCCCTTTGTTTATATTCCGCTGTGATAGTTTTTTTGGTGCCAAACCTCTTTCTTAATTTCTCTAATTGGCCGTCGTACAAAAGGGTCCCTTTTCCGATTAGAATAACCCTTTCTGCAAGTGCCTCAATGTCATTCATATCGTGGGTGGTGAGGATCACGGTTACTCCTTTTTCTTGATTAATTGTTTTTATGAATTGGCGGACGGCAATTTTCGAAACAGCATCCAGCCCTATGGTCGGTTCGTCTAAAAATAGGATGTTTGGATTGTGAATGAGGGAAGAGGCAATTTCACAGCGCATCCGCTGCCCAAGGCTTAATTGACGGACGGGTGAATGAATGATTTCTTGCAGTTTAAGCGTTTCGATCAGCAGGTCTGTGGTAGTTTTATATTCTTGATGCGGAACTTTATAAATATCTTTAAGGAGTTCAAAAGAGTCTATTACCGGGACGTCCCACCACAGCTGTGATCGCTGACCGAAGACGACGCCAATATTTTTTACATACTTGGTTCTATCTTTCCAAGGAGTGTACCCCATTATCGTACAGTTCCCAGTATCAGGCACCAATATCCCGCTCATGATTTTGATGGTTGTTGATTTGCCTGCCCCATTTGGACCGATGTAGCCGACGATTTCACCTGGGTTTATGGTGAATGAGACGTCTTTAAGTGCCTCGACAACGGTGTGTTCCCGACGGAAAAGGGCTTTTGCCGCCTGCCTGAGTCCCGTTTGGCGCTTAGCGATTTTATAAGACTTGCTTATACCTTTTAATTGGATCACCTTTAGATTCGCCTCCTTGTATTTTTGTCACGGAGGAAAATAATAACATTTGATTCTTGTTTGTGTCAAGAATTTTCTAAATTGTTATAAAACATTCATGTTTTTGGACAATCTGTGCTGTTACTTTTTTATAAAATGTTTGTGAAAGGATGTGGCATATGGTTAAAAAACCGCTTACGAAAACAGCTGAATTAATTATTCTTGGCATTTTAAACACGAGAATGGACTTACCTAAGGATGCTAGGCAAAAATATTTAAGCCTTGAAAAAGGTTATGAAGGCGAGGTGAAATTTAATTCATTGTCGGAAAAGCTTGGGTGCGAATGTTTGATTTTAAACGGGCTGCTGTTTAAGGTCAAAGATACCAAGTTCCAAATTGATTCAATGATTATTTCGCAGCCAAAGATTTTCATGAACGAAGTGAAAAATTTTGAGGGTGAATATTACTATGAAAACGAAAAGTTTTATTCTATTAATGGCTCTGAACGAAAGGATCCACTGATCCAGCTGAAACGATGTTCATCCCTACTCCGCCAACTACTCCAAGATCTTGGTGTGTATATGCCGATTGAGCCATGGGTGGTGCATATCAATCCTGAGTTTACCTTATACCAAGCCCCTCGATACGAGTCCATTATTTTACCAACAAAGATTAATAGCTATATGAGAAAATTGGATATGACTCCATCTATATTAAATGGCAAACATGAGAAGCTGGCTGACAAATTAATTTCTCTACATATTGAAGAACCTCCCTATCCAAGGCTGCCGCCTTATCATTATAATCAGATGCGAAAGGGTGTTACTTGTGCATTGTGCAATTCCTTTTCGATTTTTGTTCGTGGTCATAAGTGTGTGTGTGGTGATTGTGGTCACGAAGAGCTGGTTGAAGCTGCGGTATTGAGGTGTGTGGAGGAGTTGAGGCTTCTTTTTCCGGAGATGAAAATAACCACTAGCGCAGTTTTAGATTGGTGCCAAGTTTTTGAGTCAAGGAAGCGAATAAGCAGGATTCTTGGAAAAAACTTTAAAATTATTGGGGATCATCGGTGGGTAATATATGAATAAAAAGGCATTATGGTAATGTATGGGAACTTTATTCAGGGCCTTTGCATGTTTTGTCCCATAGAGCTCTCCTATGGGATACTTCACTTGAATTTCTTTTCTGTTTTGTCCCATAGAGCTCTCCTATGAGACATTTCACTTGGATTTCTTTTCTGTTTTGTCCCATAGAGCTCTCCTATGAGACATTTCACTTGAATTTCGTTTCTGTTTTGTCCCATAGAGCTCTCCTATGGGACATTTCACTTGAATTTCTTTTCTGTTTTGTCCCATAGAGCTCTCCATGAGACATTTCACTTGGATTTCGTTTCTGTTTTGTCCCATAGTGCTTCTCAATTAAAATTTTTCTCTCCTCTTTTAACAAAAGCCACTTTTAATCTTTACTGGATAATAAACTTTGATTAAATGAATACAAAAACACCGTTCAGGATATCTGAACGGTGTTTTTGCTATACCAAGGTTTTCTTTAAATTTCGTAAATAACGGAAACGAATTAAAAAGAAATAAATGAATTGTGCGATTAAGAAACTTGCTAGGACGATGACAATTTCTTTTGCAATCGATAAGGAAAAAAGGCTTTGCAGGGCCATGAAGGCAAAGACACTATGCATGAATGCTATTAAAATAGGAACAAAGAAAAGCAGTGAGAGCTGACGAGTTACAATTTTGTTCAGCTCCTGATCTGTTAAGCCAACCTTCGTAATCGTTAAATAATGGCGTCTGTCGTAATCTAAATCCGCATACAAGCGGAAATATAAGAAGCTTCCTGCCGCAATAAAGAAGACAGCCCCAATAAGTAACGCAACGAACAGCATCATCTTGTACATACTCATTTGATTTTCATAAATAGTCCCGCTGACTGTCATCGAGTAAGGGCCTTTATCAGAATAAAACTTCATGCCATGCTCGACGAGATTCTCACCAATGCCGGATGTTTTCTTAAGGTCACTAGTGTAAAAGCCAGTATATATTTTAGTCTTTTCCGGAGTTACTTTTTCAAAAAGTTCATCACTAATAACAAGCCCCTCAGAAAAAATTAACTGCATTGGAAGGACAACATATTTGGACATCTTGCTTTGACGAAGCTTCATATAATCTTGTTTTAATGTATATGTCACTTCTTCCGGGTTACTAAAGGATCCTGTCCGCATTCCTAGTACTTCTTTTCCTGTAAGCGGCTTTTCTGTAACAACATTTCCAGCCGAAGTCATTATTTTCTTATACTCCGAGAAGGAAACAACTGGTATTTCCTTTGGTGTAAATCGATCGGTAGACGACGCAACCGCGATATATTTTATCGGAACTTGATGGGATGTATATTCTAGCTTTCTTTCCTTTAGCTCCGTCTCAATTTGCACTAAATTCTGCTGGTGAACGGGTTGGTCATCATTAGCTAGATAACTGATTTCTGCCGGATAGTCCTGTTTCACTTGCCTATTCATCACATTCATAGAAGCAAGTGTCCCAACGGCACAAAAAGCTACGGTTGACACGATGGTCACCATAAAAAACATCCTGGCATTATCTTTCAAGCGATACCGAAGAGAGGAAATCGTGATCATATTTGTTTTTCTCCAAAACAGTCCGCGGTTTTTCTGTAGTAATTTTGTAATGAACACGGATAGCTGGGTGTAAAAGAAATACGTTCCGACAATGGTCATTCCAATTACGGGAAACATCCGGATAATCAATGTCTGCAGGGTAGTAGTGGCAGCCAAATAATAACTGGCAATAAGCAATACTGCAGAGAGCAATGATAAGAACGGTGATACCTTTGGCTCTGTTTTAGGCTTCTCTCCCGCTTGGAATAAATCGATTAATTTGTTTACTCTCACAAGTGCCGTTGTGAATAACGAAATACAGAAGAAGAGAATGATAAAGGCACAAGTTGTCAGCAACAATGCTTTTTCAGAAAAATAGAATCGCAGCGGACCGATGCCAATCATCTTCGCCCCAATCATTAAAAATAGTTTTCCAGTGATTAACCCCAGACCAATTCCAACCACAATGGCACCAATACCAATCAGCATATTTTCTAAAAACACCATTAGGTTCAATTGGTTCCTTGTCATTCCATGCATCATGAGAATACCGAATTCCCGTTTCCGTGATTTGAGAAACGTGCTGACAGAATAGAGAACAAATAGGAAGGAAAAACATACATAATCACTTCCGCAGCTGTCATTAATTGAATAGCTGCAGTTTTCGTCACACCCTGTTTAATATCCGGATGGAAGATGAATAGCGCGTATACAAAGAAAATCAATACGGAAAAGGCGCTGCTTAAAAAATAAGCGGCATAGGTGCGTTTATTACGGACGACATTTCTATAAACGAACTGCGGAAAGGTCACGGCTTTCCCCTCCTAACAATGCAAGCATATCCATGATTTTTTGGAAAAAGGCTTGGCGGTTCTCACCGCGGTAGATTTCGTTATAGAGCTTTCCGTCCTTAATAAAAATGACACGGTGGCAATAGCTGGCAGCAAACGGATCGTGCGTTACCATTAAAGCTGTTGCTTTTTCCTCTTTATTAATAGCAGTAAATGTCTCCATGACATCCTTAGAGGCTTTTGAATCCAGGTTCCCAGTTGGTTCATCGGCCAGAATGAGGGATGGGCTGTGAATGATGGAGCGCGCAATTGCAGTTCGCTGCATTTGCCCGCCGGAGATTTCATAGGTTCTCTTTTTTAAAATGGAATCAATTCCTAGTTTCTTCGTCACATATTGCAGTTTTTTATCCATCTCTCTTACGCTTTCGCCATCAAGGGTTAGAGGCAGGACAATGTTTTCCTCCACCGTTAACGTATCCAGCAGGTTAAAATGCTGAAAAACAAAACCAAGCTCATGTCGTCTGAATAGCGCGGTTTCTTTTCGATTCAGCACATGCGGATTTTTCCCGTTGATAAATATTTCACCCGCTGTCGGCCGGTCAATCGTTGCAATTAAGTTTAAGAGAGTCGTTTTCCCGCTCCCTGAAGGGCCCATAATCCCAACAAATTCCCCTTTTTCAATCGAAAAATTGATATTATCTAAAGCCTTATGGGCAACTTTCCCCTCATATATCTTTTCTAAATGTCTCACTTCCAAGATGGACATGATCTCACTCCCTGTTTCATTGATAACCCTATTGTAGCGAGAAACCCGCCCCTCTCCCATTTCCCTAACTTACAGTTACCTTACACATTAGTAAGAAAACAATATCATCCTCCACAGGAGGACAAATGTCCACGAATGGTGCCTGAAACCTATATTATGATACGCACTATTGTCCCTTTTTTTACGGTGGATTCTATTTCGATGCGATGGCCTAGTTTTTCGCATATTTGTTTAACGAGGTAGAGGCCCATTCCTGTCGATTCTTGGAAGTTGCGGCCATTTTGGCCTGTGAAATAGGGGTCAAAGATACGTGGTAAATCACTTGACGGGATCCCCACTCCCTCATCCCGAACTTCTAGAACTACATCCATTCCACGACGATACCCATGGAAATAAATTTTCCGTCCCTCTTCTACTGTATAACGAACCGCATTTGTTATCAGCTGTGTCAACACAAAGGAAAGCCATTTCTCGTCAGTAGCCACGCTTAAACTCTCTTCAAATTGAAAGGATGGGAAGACCCGGCTTCGGATAAATAATCGTTTTTGGCTTGAGGTAACCGTTCGGACAACCTTTTGCAAATCAAGGGTCTCAACATAAAAATCCCTTTCGAATGTATCGAGGCGGGCAGTATATAGAACCATCTCGAGCCCTTTTTTTAGACGATCAAGTTCATCGCCAATTGCTGTAAAGCGTGGGTCATCCTCGTCCTGAATCATTAAATGGATAACGGACAATGGTGTCTTCATTTGATGAACCCATTGATTAATAAACTGGATATGACCTTCGAGTTTGTACTTATAATTATGTAAATCTGTTTTATAATGGAGGAATTGGCTTTTTAGAAGCTGCTGTAAGCCTTCAGCCAGGGGCGATGGCTGCAAATTAACCGTAAAGTCCTCCATTGATGTGAGCGGTTTATCCAACCGCTGATAAAAGGAGCGATTCGTCATGTAGCGAATGAAGAGATACCCTGCCAAAAGACAGCCACTAAGGAAAGCAGCATATAAACTTATCTTCAAATTTCGATACCCATCCAGCCAATAAATGAACGAAATGGTCAATAATTGAAGAAGATAAAAAATAATCAGAAGAATTTGCTCGCGGAAAAAAAGCTTCATTATCTATCCTCCCAGTTCGGAAGGAGCCGATATCCCTGGCCGCGAATCGTTTGAAGTGCTTCCGTAATCTCTAGAGAAGCTAACTTTTTCCTCACCCGCGTAATATATACATTCAAAGTATTATCATCAACAAATGCCTGGTCGTCCCAGATTTTTTCTAACAGCCGGTCACGGCTGACCACCCGCTCTGCCCTTTTCATCAATTCATCCAAAATTTTTGCCTCCGTATGGCTTAGCTCAATTTCCTGTCCGCCTAAAGTAAGGCTCATTCGTTCAACATCAAGCGTCAGCCCTGCAACAGTAGTGGTCCGTCCATTTTGTGAACTAGCATAGGTACCATATGCCCGTCTGAGCTGGCTATTAATTTTGGCGGTGACGATTTCATAATCAAAAGGCTTCGTGATATAATCATCCGCCCCGTTTTCAAGAGCCATCACTTGGTCCATTTTTCCTTCACGAGCCGAAATAAACAGAATCGGGCACGTGGAGATACTGCGGATTTGCCGGCACCAATAGTAGCCATCAAATTTCGGCAGGTTGACATCCAATAAAACGAGATGCGGATCATATTGTTCAAATTGGGTACGGACAGCTGCGAAATCATCAACAGATTTTGTATCATACCCAAATTTATGTAAGTGCTCTTTCAGCAAGCTGACCAGTTGTTTGTCATCTTCAATTATAAAAATCTTAAACATCCTCATTCTCCTTTTGCCTATCATACTCATGATTGTAACAAAAATAAGGGAAACAATGGAAACAACAAAACATCTCCCATGTCTATGAGAGATGTTCGCTTTGGACAACCCAACCAAAGAGGTGCTTTAATTTTTTTATCCCAATTCTTTAGCAATCGCCCGGCCGGCTACTCTTCCTGAAAACAGGCAGCCGCCTACAAAGGTACCTTCCAGGGAGCGGTAACCATGTACTCCGCCGCCGCCAAAGCCTGATGCTTCTCCTGCAGCATACAATCCCGGGATGGCTTCTCCTGCAGCATTTAGGACCCTTCCGGATAAATCGGTTTGTAGTCCGCCTAATGTTTTTCGGCTTAAGATATTCAGGCGGACCGCAATCAAAGGTCCGTTCTTTGGATCCAGAATTTTATGAGGTGTGGCGACACGAATTAATTTATCCCCGAGATAATTACGCGCACCACGGATGGCCGTTATTTGGAGATCTTTTGAAAATGTATTTTCCAATTCACGATCTCGCGCCTTTATTTGCCGCTCGATCTCTGCCATTTCCAACAAATTATCACCTGTTAGTTTATTCATACCAGCTACCAAATCAGCCAAATTATCCGCAATAATAAAATCCTCGCCCTTGTCCATAAAAGCTTTTACCGGGCCAGGGGCACCAGGTAAAGCTCTTCCCAATACTTTGCGAATACTTTTTCCGGTTATATCCGGATTTTGCTCTGATCCGGAGAGGGCAAATTCTTTTTCAATAATTTTTTGGGTTAAAATAAACCAGGAATAATCGTAACCTGTCTTTTGAATAGCCTCGAGTGTACCCAATGTATCGAAGCCTGGGAAATTAGGTGCAGAGAAGCGCCGGCCGCGAGCATCCAGCCAAATGGAGGATGGCCCTGGGAGAATTCGAATACCATGATTGGTCCAGACCGGATTCCAATTTTGGATTCCTTCCGTATAGTGCCACATGCGATCCCGATTGACAATTCTTCCCCCTGCCTCCTCGGTGATGGAGAGCATCCGTCCATCCACGTGTGCCGGCACGCCAGAAATCATATGTTTTGGAGGCTCTCCCAATCGACTCGGCCAATTTTTACGGACAAGATCATGGTTTCCGCCTATCCCGCCACTAGAGACTAACACCGATTGTGCACGATATTCAAAACCTCCTATAACATCTCTGTTGCTATCCTCCCCGCGGGCAGCGGAGCTCGGAGCAAGAACAGAACCACTCACACCAGCAATTGCCCCATTACCATTAATAAGACCATCGACGCGATGACGAGGGCGGAATTCCACCAATCCCTTTTTCATGTGTTCCCTAACCCTTCGTTCAAATGGGGCAACAATGCCTGGGCCTGTTCCCCAGACAACATGGAAGCGTGGGACTGAGTTTCCATGTCCATCAGCAAGATATCCTCCACGTTCTGCCCATCCTACCACTGGAAAAAACCGCACTCCCATGTCGTAAAGCCAGGCACGTTTCTCCCCTGCAGCAAAATTAACATATGCCTCTGCCCATTTTAGCGCCCAGTAATCCTCGTCATTTCCCCGATCGAAACCAGCCGTTCCTAACCAGTCCTGCCATGCCAACTCTTTAGAATCCTTTATTCCCATCCGGCGCTGCTCTGGCGTATCAACCAAGAATAATCCCCCAAAAGACCACCACGCTTGTCCCCCCAATGAGGCTTCTGATTCTTGGTCTAAAAGCAGCACTTTTTTACCTGCATCGGCAATTTCTGCCGTTGCTACTAAACCAGCTATTCCTGCTCCTACTACTATTACATCAAAATCCATGATATTATCCCCCCTGCATTTCATTCTTCAGTTTACCAATAATACATAATTTTCAGATATTTATATTTCATTGCTAGTATAAATTTGGAATCTATTAACAGTCAATATACTCATTTAGAAAATGTTATTTTCCATTGTTTCCTTCATTGTTTATAATAGGCTTGAGGTGAAAAAATGGCACGTGAACGCAAATTTTCTAAAGATGATTTATTTCAAGCCACAGAAAAGCTGCTTCTCAAGCATGGCTATGAGGGATTTACATTTAGTCTTCTTGCTGATGATTTAGACGTATCACGGGGAGCACTTTATAAGTACTATGAAAATAAAGAAGAGTTAATTACCGACTTTATGCTACATGAAATGGAACATTTTCTTACCAAGTTAAAAGAAATAGAATTACTAGATGGGTTTGAGGCGCAGTTTGACTTTCTTTTAAATCTTATTTTCAGTTATTCAGACATCCAAAAAATGATTAAGATAGGTCAGCAGATTCCAGTAATGGTTAACAAAAAAGTAAAAGAAAATAAGGATCTATTAGACAAGCTTCATTTAGAAATGTATCAATGTTTACAGAACTTCCTAAAGCTTGGGAAGGAAGAAAAGAAACTAAATCCGTCCATACCGGAAGCGCTCATTTTGGGATATATTTTTCAATCTGTCGCCATTCCGAATCGTTTTAATATCCCCCATTCTGTTTGGGTTTGTTCCATTAAAGAAATGATTTGCCACGGAATGTTCATAAAGACATAAATTGACACATATGTTACTTTGAAAGATAATAATAGTGACATTATTGTCAATTTATTTTTTCACTAAAGTGACAGATGTGTCACTTTTAATCTAATAAAAGAGGGAGGTAACAGCAAAAACATGAAATTATTCTTACAAGCTATTACCGATTATGTTTCAACCAAAAAAGGAATGTGGATCACCCTTGCAGCCTGGTTCATCATCACAATTGTTTTGGCTGTGTTTGCTCCAAATGCAAAGGATTATGAGGTATCGAGAATCGATTCCCTTCCTGAGGATGTCCAATCTGCCATCGCACAAAAAAAGATGGATCAATTTTTTCCTAATAATGAAGGAACCCCTGCCATATTAGTCTTCCAATCTGGGGATGGTCAGATCATCTCCGCAAAGCTTGCAGAAGTTATAGCTAAAATCGAAAACGAAAATATTAACGGGATTACCCAAATCATCCCGTTAGCATCCCTGCCTCCTCAAGCGGCCGCCAGTTTTTTTTCAGACGACAAGACGACAGCCATTATCCCTTTAACCTTTGACTCTTCTCTAGAAACAAAGGATTTGAAGCAGTCCTTAGTACAAATCAAGAAAGTTGCCGCTGATTCAACTGATTTTAAGCTGTATGTTACGGGACCTGCAGGGATTGCCGCAGATTCTCTTGATCTTTTTTCGCGTGCAGATGTTGTCCTTATTTTATCAACAGTTGGTTTAATCCTTATTTTATTGATTGTGATTTATCGTTCACCATTATTGGCCTTGATTCCACTCTTGGCAGCCGCTTTCGTCTATGAAGTGGTAATGCAGCTACTTGGGTTAATGGGGAAAGCGGGCCTAGCTTTGAGCAATCAAACCATTTCCATAATGTCAATTTTGTTATTTGCTGCGATGATTGATTATTCCTTATTTGTGTTTTCCCGTTATCGGGAAGAGCTCACCCGTCAAGAAAGTAAGTTCGACGCCATGAGAGCGGCGATGAGAGAAACTGGAATGCCGGTCTTCTTTTCTGGGGGGACTGTTTTAGCCGCAATGCTCGTATTGTTTTTTGCTCAATTAGGAGATGTCAAAAGCTTTGCCCCAACCTTTGCCACCACCATGGTTGTGATCATGATTGCATCCGTTACACTCGTTCCAGCTTTGTTTACCCTTTTCGGCAGGAGATCCTTCTGGCCTAAAATTCCTCGTGTTGGGGGGCAATCGGCCAAGAAACATTTTCTTTGGGAAACAATCGGCCGCTTCGTTGTAAGGAAGCCCGGACTTTCCGTTTTTGTAATCGGTCTTTTCCTGCTGTTGTCTGCTAGTAATCTATTTAATCTGAAGTATGAGTTCGATACGATGAAATCGTTCCCTAAAGACATGCCTTCCCGTCAGGGCTATGAAATCTTAGCTGATAAATTTGAGAGGGGTGAACTTGCCCCTACAGCCGTCGTGTTTGAATCATCAAAACCAATCACTGCCGAGGAACAAGAAACATTACGCAGTACACTATCTAAGCAGCCAAGTGTTAGTAATGTCCGATTATCTGGAACTGCCGAGGACAAAACGGTAATTCAATATAGCCTAACGTTTCAAGGTAACCCATATTCTGCCATGACCATGGATGCCTTAGAGAAAATCATAAGCCATGATAAACAAATCACCAGAGACAGTCACCTTAATGGGAAACTTTATTTTTCAGGGGAAACCGCTGTGAAAGTCGATGACCGTTCTACTAATAATAAGGATGTCCTTATCATCGTTTTGATGGAAACGGTTCTAATTTTTGCAATGTTAATCGTCTTAACAAGATCAGTTAAAATGCCGATTTACATGATGGGGACAATTTTAATTTCGTTCTTTGCTGCATTAGGAGTGGGCATGTTTTTAAGCACCCTTTTCTTTGATATTGACACCATCAGTAACCGCGTTCCTCTTTATGCCTTTGTTTTCTTGGTAGCGCTCGGCATTGATTACAATATTATGCTTATTTCAAGGTTCCAAGAAGAACGAGCCAATCATTCTGTTAAAAAAGCAGTAGAAATTGCTGTTGCTAACACAGGCGGAGTCATCTCCTCTGCAGGGATTATACTCGCTGCAACCTTTGCTGTTTTGATGACACAGCCCATCCAACTACTGTTTATATTTGGCTTCATTGTCGCGGTGGGTATTTTGCTGGATACCTTCTTAATAAGGGGAATTTTATTACCTGGATTAATCGTTTTATTGGAAAAGGACAAAGTGGCTAGCAAGAGTAACTAGATTTAATCCAAAAAACGAGCTTGTTAGATTAACATAACAAGCTCGTTTTTTAATTTATGAACCCATTCCTTATTGAATTAATGGTTCCTCTATTTCGGATTTGTTCAAAATCCTTATATAATCGATATCGCCATTTGTATAGCTGCTGCCATTCACAGAGTTCTTGATTCCAGCTACTTTATCTGACTTATCAAATGGAATATACCCAAAAAACAAATCATTATTATTTGGTAACAAACTATTAATAAGGCCATCGGAAATATTTTGATTCCCTGCTTGCTGCAAGGATTTCACAATCGCAGACCATTCAACTGGCAGTCGTAATACACCATAGGACCTATCCGTGAGTGTCACCTTTTTCTCTAATTGGATTCTTGGGTCATACGTTTCAATTCCATCAAATCCTTGAAATCCTCTGTCACGAATAAAATAGAATTTTATATAACTCACTTTGTCATCAGGATGGGAATTCCACAACAAGTAATACGTTGAAGGGTCATTACTATTAATCTTCCAAAGAAGCGGCTCCCCGGTATTATCAATATGAACCAACTTCCAATTATGCTTCTTCCAAGCCCAATAACTTACCCCGTACCGGCCCTCTTCCGAAACAAACGGGACGAACACGTGCCGCTTATCAACATGAACGATATCCTTAATGCTCTTTACGGCTGCTGTTGGAAAAACCTTATTCATTCTCTCAATCAATTGTCCATTTGCAGGAAAGGAGGAAGGTTTGGAAAAATTAAACCAATAAAACCAGGCCGCTGCCGCCAATACAATGACAACACCTACTAAACCAATAGAGACGAGTCTCTTGTTCAGCATGTTTATTCCTCTCCTTTCAGCAATGACTCATTGGAGCGAAAATAAAGCTGCTTTTGGGGGGCTGAAACTAATATTCCCTTTCCATCCGCTTCTAGATAAATAATCGGCTTCAGGCCGCTTCCCCATTTAGACGTTGTTCCGAAAAGCTGATAGGGAAACCGTTCATTCTTTTTGGTTGATTGCTCATCTCTGATTTCCTTTTCTTGATACCATTGATTACCCTGAATTTTTTCTTGATTCATATTATGTATTTGTTTTAACAGAGTATCTGTATCTAGTACGCGTTTTTTCCCAGAAGGATGGATACTCCTGATCGATGCATTCTCAACGTTAGACATATAGGTAGACAGCTCATTTTTAGGATATATAGCATTTTGAACGGGTACCGCTATCAGTGCAGCCGCCAGAAAAATAAAATTAGCCCAAAACCCCAGCCAAGCGAAACGTCTATAAGTTTTCCAGCGCCCTTCCTTTCTTTTTAAAAATGCATATAAAATCCAAACACCAAGCGGCAGGATGGATATCTTAATCGGCGTATCCCACATTGGGGGAAAATTAATCGTAAAAGAAAAAAGACCGACTAGCACACAAAAAAGAACCTTCCAGGCTTTTGGCATCACTTGCTGTTTTTTCATAATTCGATAAGCAATAATTGGAATAACACACCATGCTAATATGGACGTAATAAAGGGAACAAGTTGAAACGAAAAATCAAAATTATAATTAATGTTCATTGTCCACCTCCTGTTTTACATAATTCTGCAAAAACTGGAAAATACCTTCCTTATGTTATTACCAAACAAAGAAAAAAAGAACCGGACAACGAATGTAAGTTAAGCAGCATTTAACTCAAAAATAAAAAAGACCCAATCCAAAAGGATCGAATCTTAATAAAGCTAAATACCTGCATACATGATAATTCTAATTACCTAAATTGATTAAAATAACGTATTACTTCGTTAGTTATGTTACTGTTCTCTTCCAAACCACTTACTTCTTTAAGTACAGCTGGAAGTCCGTTTTCTTTAATCATCGCTTGCAATCGTACCGCTTCTTCATCTTCTTGGTAATCAAAAAGTAAAGCCGAAGCAATAGCTTTTGCAAGATTCGTAAACGAAAGTCCGGCTTTTTCCGCCTCAACCGCCGGACGAACAAGGCGATCATTATGTCCAAGTTTGCGCAATGGTGAGCGGCCGACTCTAGTAACATCATCATTTAAATAGGAATTTTTAAAACGGCCAATAATCTTGTTAATGTATTGTTGGTGCTCGTCTTGATCTAAGCCATATTGTTTAATTAAATAGGCTCCAGTTTCACCTAATGTAGCTTGAACCTGCTCAACAATTTTCACATCAGCTAATGCTTGATCAATTGTCTTTTTGTTATGAAGGTAACCAAGATATGCAATGACAGCATGCCCAGTATTTACGGTAAATAGCTTTCTTTCGATAAAAGGAGCGAGGTCAGATACAACCTTCATCCCTTCTATCTGAGGGATGTTCTCACTTGTTTCTACAACCCATTCGTAATAAGGCTCCACAAGAACATCGAGTGAACCTTGATTGTTTTGAATAGGAACAATTCGGTCAACTGCAGAGTTAAAGAAATGAACCTTTGCAGATAATTTTTCTGTTGTCTCCTCATCCAAATGTTCTAGTATGTAGCCTTTCAATAAATCGGTCGCCGATATTTGGTTTTCACAGGCTATTACAAATAATTTTTTATCATTGGACTTTACTCTTTCAGCTAATCCCTTTGCAATTAACGGGGCAATTCGTGGAAGAATATTCGGTCCAATAGCAGTTGTAAGAAAAGCAGCATGCTTTATTGCTTCAATTACTTCGTTTTCCTGTGTCATATTATTTAATCCTGACACATTATCGATTGTCATCGTTTCTTTCTGGCCAGTAGCCAATATAACTTGATATTTCTTATCCTCGTTTAACTTTTTAATGATTTGGTCGGCAACATCAATAAAAGTTACATGATATCCTGATTGCGAGAAAAGTGCACCGATAAATCCTCTTCCAATATTTCCTGCTCCAAAATGAACTGCTTGTTCCATTTTTATCACTCCTTTATAAAATTTGTTTGAAGATAGTCTAAAAATATCGTTTCTAACCTTGCACGTATCAATTCCTCATTCGATGAAGAAAAAATCATTATTGCCTCTTTATTTTCAATTAAACTTGTACTTATCAGGCTTACTATCTCCTGTTCTTTCGCACTTAAATACTCAGGTGCCAGCATCAGCAATAAGTTCTTCATGTACATATTATTCCCATCCATACCCATTGTCAGAGTAGGTTTTTCCAAATGAGTGATTTGGAAAATAAGCTCATGTACATTCTCATCCCTGCAATGGTAAAGAGCCATATCAGTTCCCGGTATTCC
Organism: Neobacillus sp. NRS-1170; assembly: GCF_050468025.1. NCBI lineage: Bacteria > Bacillati > Bacillota > Bacilli > Caryophanales > Bacillaceae > Neobacillus > Neobacillus sp. NRS-1170. Next base: position 25,418 of record NZ_JBITPF010000016.1, read on the forward strand.
TAGCCCGCCTTTTTTTTCTCGATTCTTCAACGAATCCATCACATCTTTGACATGGGTCAGAAGCTTATCTTTTTCCGCTTTCCTGACCATTTCATGTAAGATCAGTTCATAATCTTCTAAATCCTTCATTCGATAGACAATGAAATTTTTTAAAACTGCCTGGATGCTATCATGTATCGCCTTCATCTCTTGTAATACCTCTACAATTGCCCTACTTGTAGTGGAAACCTTTTTTTGTACAGATTTAAGATAATTCTTTTTTTTAGTTAAATTATCAATGTTATTCCTTAAATAGTCCTTAATGGTTAAAATATTTTCCTCACTTAGCAAGGGAGAAACCAAAATATAATCCATATCAATAAAGGGAAGCTTTACGGTTGAAATAATAACATCATAGCTATACAAGTTCCCTTGCTGCTGAATTTCTTTAATTGATTTGATTTCTATAGAATCGATCCCGATAATTTCTTTCTTAATTCGGCTGGCCAGCATTTTAGATGTACCGATGCCTGTTGGACAAACAACGAGCGCCCTTATTGATAGGTCTTCTTCCTGCATGACTAATGCTGACCCAAAGTGGAGGACAATAAAGGCAATTTCATCATCCGGAAATTCATCGATATCTTTAAACAGCTTTTCAACGCTATTCTTTACTGCCATAAATAAAACAGGATATTTCCGTTTAATCTCTTCTTTTAGTGGGTTAAACACACCCATTTGCTGCTTTATCCGAAAAAGTGAAGGCTCCATATGGGCGAGCAGCCCCTGATACAGAGAAAAATCGTTCGTTAAATCAATATTAAGCTGGAAAGATACATGTTGGATTAAGTTCTTTATTCTTTTGTTGAGAACAACACTGTCATAGGGAACAGCATCAGCAGCTTGAAATTTAGAACCTTTAAGAATGACTGCCAAATAGATCAAGTCATCTTTAGTAAATTTCATTGAAAACAATACTTCTAGTTCGTTACAAAGCCTGCTTATAAGGTTATATTCAGTGCTTAGTTCAAGTTCAAACTCTAGTTCTTCCTCTAACAAATACAGACTTTCTGTTCTCTGCATGGTAATACAAATATGTACGATTAACCCGATATAGTCACTATCTGCCAGACGCTGCTGTGAGCGTTGAAAAATAGTATTGACTAACCGTTCTATAGCTAGGAGGTATTCAGGAAGAAAAAACCACAATATTACTTCCTGAAAGGACTTCCCATTTTCCAATAAAAATAAATTCTCAATTAATTCTTCATTAAAATAAAGCAGAAAATAACTGGCCAGAGCTTTTCGTTTATTTGCCTCTGTTCCAACCAGATCGACCCCTACTCCTCTTTTTCTGGTAATTTGCACATTAAATTTCTCAAGCCAGTTTGTCAGATCATCTAAATACGTGGTCAATGTTGTAATACTGACACCAAGATTTGTAGCTAATAGCTGGATTTTATATGCCTCTTCCTGAAATAGGGCAATAAGCAGCTGCAGTTTTTTTTCCTGTGGTGTTTGATCAATTGGGTCGATACTCATTAAATACTGGATTAATCGAAATACCTGTTCATTCTTCCCCTCAATCATGAATCCTTTATCCACAGTACGTTTTAACTGAAGCTCAAATGATTGGAGTATATTTTCTATCGCTTTAATATCCCGGTTGATGGTTCTAACACTGACATTTAAATAATTTGCTATCGACAAAGCCGTGTGTTTTCCAGATGTTTTAATAATTAATTCAATAATTGCTTTTTCCCTAGAGGTAATATACATGCTACCAGCTCATTTCACATGAAGTAACCGGGCCCACAATTTCCTTTTCTATGAGAAAAAACTGAATAGAAAAGCGGTATCACCCGCTTTTCTATCAGTTAGTTACCATTTCCTTTTTATCATTTAAGATATCCATTAACTCGCTTGCTGTTTTGGCCTCAACCATTTTTTCAATATTGGCCATATCGGAACAGGTAACGGCAATTCCAGATAAGATTTCCAGATGGGTGCCGTCCTTCCCAGCAATTCCGAAAATTAACCGCACCTTCTGTCCATCAAAATCAACCCCGTTAGGAACTTGTAAAACCGTAAATCCGGAATTAAGGACATCCTTTTTCGCTTCTTCGGTACCATGTGGAATCGCAACGTCATTCCCCATATAGGTTGATGTCAACTCATCTCGTGCGATCATCGCCTCAATATAGCTCTCCTTGACATATCCTGCCTTAACCAATGCTCGACCCGCAAAACGAATTGCTTCTTCTTTGTTCGCAAATTGCATATTTAAGAAGATATTCTCTTCACGAAGCAGGGCATCGTCGGCATGACTTTCATCACTTTGGACATTTGCCTCCGCATCCTCTACAATTTCATGAAGCCCGGCTGTTTCAGGGTTTTTTAGTTGTTCGATTAACTTATCGTATTCAGGACTTGAAAGGAAATTATCGACTGATATATGGTATGCATTTGGTACTTTATTCTGGGCTCTTGGTGTTAACTCTTCCTGCGTGATGACAATCTGTGCGTCAGGAGGAAGATTGCTAATTGCTGTATTGGTAACAGAAATATTCAAGCCAGCTTCTTTCATCTTTTTACGAAGTAAGGAGGCACCCATTGCGCTTGATCCCATTCCCGCATCACATGCAAAGACAATCTTATTAACATTTTCCGGCATTGCAACCGTATTTTGTGATAATACAGCAGCTACAGAACTTTTCTTCCCTTTCATTTCCTGCATTTTTCTAGTTGCCTCTTCCATGTCCCCTTCTGTCTGCTTCCCTGTCTTTAAAACGAAGGTTGAAACAACAAAGGAAACGGCACCAGCAACCAGGACACCAGCAATGTTAGCAAGATAGGCACTGGCACTATGTGGAGTAACGGCCAAAATGGCAATAATACTTCCGGGAGATGAAGGAGCCAATAAACCGCCGCCTAATAGAACTAACGTAAATACACCGCTCATTCCGCCTAAGATTACAGCAAAAAATAACATAGGACGCATTAAAATATAAGGGAAGTAGATTTCATGAATCCCGCCAAAGAAGTGGATAATGGCAGCACCAGGTGCCGATCTTCTAGCAGTCCCTTTTCCAAAAATACAATAGGCAAGCAATACACCAATACCAGGGCCTGGGTTTGCTTCAAGAAGAAACAGTATTGATTTACCTGTTTGTTTTACCTGCTCTACACCAATTGGTGAAAGAACTCCATGGTTGATAGCATTATTTAAAAATAGCACTTTTGCTGGTTCAATAATGATACTTGTCAGTGGCAATAAGCCCGTTCCGACAAGCCAATCCACACCGTTTACAAGCCAGCCTGTAAATACATCGACAGAAGGGCCGATTGCTTTAAATGCAAGAATAGCGAGCAATCCGCCAAGTATCCCCGCCGAGAAATTATTCACAAGCATTTCAAAACCGGCTTTGACTTTTCCTTCGATTAACTTGTCAAACTTTTTAATAAGGTAACCGCCGATCGGCCCCATGATCATGGCGCCAAGGAACATTGGGATGTCTGCCCCTACAATTACCCCCATTGTGGCAATGGCACCTACAACTGCCCCTCGTTGGTCGTGAACCAACTTACCGCCTGTGTATCCAATTAATAGCGGCAACAGGTACGTAATCATTGGGCCGACCATTTTGGCAAGGCTTTCATTTGGAAAGAAGCCAGTAGGAATAAATAAAGCCGTAATTAAACCCCATGCAATGAAAGCTGATATATTCGGTAATACCATTGAACTTAAGAAATTTCCGAACTTCTGTACAGCTACTTTTATATTTGATTGAGCCATTTTGCTCACTTCCTTTCATATATTACATAATTAATAGTATGATACTGCTCATGTTCATTCAATAAACATGAAAGCTAACTTTGTCGCAGCAAAATGGACAAACTTATTATTACTCAAAATAAAGTAACTATCCTGATCTTGCTCTGAAATAAAAAGACCCGATCAATATAAAATTGACCGGGTCAGAATAGTGATATTTCTTATTACTCAACCGTTACAGACTTCGCAAGATTACGTGGTTTGTCAACGTCGCAATCGCGGTGTAAGGCTGCATAGTATGCAATTAATTGTAAAGGTATTACAGAGATAAGTGGTGTTAATAATTCATGTACTTCCGGAATAACAAAGCTGTCTTCATCCATATTTAGACCCTTCATCGAAACAATGCAAACGTTCGCTCCACGTGCTGCTACTTCCTTCACATTACCGCGAATACTTAAGTTTACACTTTCTTGGGTAGCAAGGGCAATAACTGGGGTACCTTCCTCAATCAAAGCAATTGTACCATGCTTCAATTCCCCGCCAGCAAAACCTTCTGCTTGAATATAAGAGATTTCTTTTAACTTCAGTGCCCCTTCTAGGCCAACATAATAATCCACACCACGGCCAATGAAGAAAGCATTTCGTGTTACAGACAAAAATTCTCTTGAGATATGCTCGATTAACTCTTTTGAGTCGCAAAGAACTTCCATTGCATTTGCGATAATTCCCAGCTCATGAACAAGATCGAAATCTACGGCAATGTTACGGCTTTTTGCTGTTACCTCAGCTAAAATAGCAAGAACCGCTAACTGGGCAGTATACGCCTTTGAAGAAGCAACTGCAATCTCAGGACCTGCATGAAGCAGTAAAGTATAATCTGCTTCACGAGACAAAGTCGAACCAGGTACATTCGTAATGGTTAGTGCTGGGTAACCCATTTCTTTCACTTTAACAAGAACGGCACGGCTATCAGCTGTTTCCCCACTTTGTGAAATGAAGATAAACAAAGGTTTCTCAGTTAACAAAGGCATGTTATAAACAAATTCACTGGCAATATGCACTTCAACAGGCATTTTAGCAATGTTTTCAATAAACTGTTTTCCAACCAGTCCCGCATGATAAGAAGTACCAGCCGCAATAATATATATGCGGTCTGAAGCATTGACAGCTCCAATGATGTCAGAGTCAATGGTTAATTCACCCTGTTCATTTTGATACGTTTGTATGATTTTACGCATTACAAGCGGCTGCTCGTCAATTTCTTTAAGCATGTAGTGCGGGTATGTGCCTTTTTCAATATCACTGGCATCAAGTTCAGCTTTATATGGCGCACGTGTAATAACTTCACCGTTAAGGTTTTGAATCGTCACGTCATCCTTTGTCACGATAACAATTTCTTTATCCATTAATTCAACGTATTGGTCCGTTACTTGGAGCATCGCCATCGCATCACTTGCTACAACATTAAAGTCGTTCCCTAATCCAACAAGTAATGGGCTTTTATTTTTTGCCACATAGATGGTTTCATTGTCCTGCTCATCTAAAAGTGCTAAAGCGTAGGATCCATGTAAAAGAGTCAGTGTTTTACGGAACGCTTCTAAGACCTCTAATCCCTCGCTGACGAAACGTTCAACCAACTGAACAATAACTTCTGTATCTGTTTCACTTACGAAAGTGACGTCTGTTAAATATTCACGCTTTAATAGATCATAATTCTCGATTACACCGTTATGCACAAGCGTAAAACGACCAGAAGTACTTGTATGCGGGTGAGAATTTACTTTACTTGGAACACCATGTGTAGCCCAGCGTGTATGACCAATCCCAAGGTTGGCAAAAACATTTTCGTCAACAATTTCGCGCAAATCCGCAATTCGGCCTTTCTCTTTAAAAACATGAACGCCTTTTTCATTCATGACTGCGATTCCAGCTGAATCATAGCCTCTATATTCAAGTTTTTCTAAACCTTTTAACAAAATCTCTTTTGAGTCGTTCGTTCCAATATATCCAACAATTCCACACATATTTCTAATTCCTCCCTGATACAGGGGGCAAAGTGCTTTGGAGGCAGCGCTTGCCCCCTTATCTCTGTTTTTTGTTTAGGTATCTGTCTATACCTTTTTAAAACATTACTTTTAGTTTGCGCATTTCCTTCTCTTTGTGCACAAAGTTACCTAAGTGTTTTAAAGTAGGAATTATCGGCCCTGCGTCACAGCCGGGAGGTATCCGCCGAAGTTTCGATAAACCTCCTCCTCGTCAACTAATCAACCGTCTCTCGATTAGTTCAGGCGCTTTAGTAAAACAGTTTCGCCCACTGCCCACCTTTCTTTTTAAAAAATGATAAAAAAGAGCTTTGAATAACAAAGCAAGTTAATACTACATGATTGGAGGCAACCCGTCAACTAATTACATAAAATATATATTTTTTCCATTTTTTATAAGACAATACATAATAAAATATGCATAAGGGAGTCGGAGAGTTCCCTTATGCATATTAGACGATATATCTATTCTTTTAGTTCCATTTCTGCTTTTACGACTGAGACAATGCGTTCGACATACGATTCACAAAGCTCCTTTGTTGGAGCCTCAGCCATAACGCGGACTAATGGCTCGGTTCCGGACGGCCGAACAAGAATTCTTCCGTTTCCAGCCATTTCTTCTTCAACCTGTTCAATGATCTCTTTAACCTTTACATTATCGGTCACATGATGTTTGTCAGTCACCCTTACGTTTACAAGCTTTTGCGGGAATTTCTTCATTTCACCAGCAAGCTCTGACAATGGCTTCCCGGTTGCTTTCATGATATTCACTAATTGCAGCCCTGATAATAAACCATCGCCTGTTGTGTTATAGTCCAAGAAAATAATGTGGCCAGATTGTTCCCCGCCAAGATTAAAGCCGCTCTTCTTCATTTCTTCAACTACATAACGGTCGCCAACAGCGGTCGGAACGCTATGAATGCTATGTGTTTCAAGCGCTTTATAAAAGCCAAGATTACTCATAACGGTCGATACAATTGTTCCATGCTTTAAGCGTCCCTGTTCTTTTAGATATTTGCCGCAAATGTACATGATTTGGTCGCCATCAACGATTTCTCCCTTTTCATCGATCGCAATCAAGCGGTCCCCATCACCATCAAAGGAAAGACCCACATCGGCCCCTTTTTCCTTCACTAAAGCTGCAAGTGCTTCTGGGTGTGTTGAGCCGACACCGGCATTGATATTTAATCCGTTTGGTGCAGCCCCCATCGTAGACAAATCTGCATCCAGATCAGCAAACAGGTGAGTCGCTAAAGAAGATGTCGCACCGTTCGCACAGTCCAGTGCAATATGGATACCGGAGAAATCCTCATCAACTGTATTCTTCAAGTATTGAAGGTACTTTTGTCCTCCTTCAAAATAATCCATGACCAAGCCTAAATCACCACCAACAGGTCTAGGCAGCTGGTCTTCCGCCATATCGATGAGCTCTTCAATTTCAAATTCCTGGTCATCAGAAAGCTTAAAACCATCAGGGCCAAAAAATTTAATCCCGTTATCGGCTACTGGATTATGGGAAGCTGAAATCATGACCCCTGCCTGCGCTCCTAAAGCTTTCGTTAAATACGCTACCCCTGGTGTGGAAATCACACCAAGACGCATGACCTCCGCTCCAATTGACAGCAATCCTGCCACAAGGGCACCCTCGAGCATATGCCCTGAAATACGGGTATCACGGCCGATTAAAACCTTTGGCCGATCTTTATCCTTTGTTAAAACATATCCGCCAAATCGGCCTAATTTAAAGGCCAATTCCGGTGTCAATTCACTATTTGCTACTCCGCGTACCCCATCGGTACCAAAATATTTTCCCATTTTAAAAAATCGCTCCTTCAACAATTATTGCTAGGTATTAGGCATTTTTCGTAATTGTAATTTTTGCAGTCGCTTTATTAGGCTTCCAGTTTACATTGGCAGGGCCATCCACTTGGATATTCACTTCATGACTGCCTTCATCCAAATTGGATAAATCAATATATACATTAAAGTCCTCAGGCCTTAATCCATCTACCATCGAACTTGGTCCGTTTACGATCAGATTGATGATCTGATTGGCAGGGTCATTGATCTCCGCAATGTACGAATCAGATAATCCCTGGATTTTTAACGGTATTCCCGAAACGGTTTTTTCCTCTTGCTTTTTCACCAAGACCGTTGCTTTTACCATTTGCGGTGTTACCTTCGTGATCCCATTTGAAATGATCACCGGAAGATTAAGGGTAGTGTTTTCGGTAATTTTACTGACATCCACTTCTACGCGGACACTTTCGGTGTCTTTAAGGATATCTTCCGGTCCAATAATCGTTGCTTCCTTCACATCCAGATCAATGGAATCAATCGTAATACCATCCTGCGGCGTTCCTTTTTTAATAATATTAATAGGAACAATTTTACTATTATTTTTTATTGGTATCGTCACTTTTACGGTTTCTGGTGCGACCACAGCGTCTAATTTATTCAAGTCTTTGTCAAGAACCTGTACACGGGCCTCTTTGGTGATCGTCTCTTTCAGTTTAGATTTTTCCTCTAGTGTTGCTTTGACAAAGGCAATTCGATCAATCACGCTTTTTGCACCGGTGATTTTTACTTTGTTTGGTTCGACCACCGGCTGTCCGGCTGAATAGCCTTCCTCCACTTGACTTGCATTAAATTCTGCTTCCACTTTAAATTCCTTTGTGATTTTTTCTTGAACATTCACTGTAACAGAAGCAGGATTAATGGTGGCCTTAAGTTTATCAGATAAATCTTTTACTTTAAGCTTTACTTTTTGTTTCCCTATTTTTGCGTCTGTCAAATCCACATACACTTCAAAGTTTTTTAAGGCCTTTGTGGATTGGACATGGGTAATCGGCCCTTTAATTGTGATTGCCACGGTGTTTGGAATCCCCGAAACCACTAAATTCTCAGTATCATAATAGACATTTACGGGAATATCTTTAATCGTCGCAGAGGTCGTATTGCTTGGGACGTTAATATCCGTTAATTTATTTTCTTTGTTCGAAACAGTTGAATAAAGCAAAATGGCTAATAGTAATGCGAGAATTTTGATAAACCAGCGATTATCCATCAGCTTATCCATTATTTTTCCCCCTCCAGTTCCAACGAGCTGAAGAAGCTTGTTTAGTCTTGTTCGGTATCATCAATTCACTTGTGAGGAGTTCCTTAAATTCTTCTGCCTTTAAGTCCCGATGAAGTTCACCATTTTTCGTCAGTGAGATGCTACCTGTCTCTTCTGAAACAACGACGGTAATACTATCAGTTACTTCACTGATTCCTAATGCCGCCCGGTGCCGCGTTCCAAGCTCCTTTGAAATAAACGGACTTTCTGATAAAGGAAGATAGCATGCCGCTGCGGCAACATTATTTCGTTGGATGATGACGGCCCCATCATGGAGCGGTGTATTTGGGATGAAGATGTTAATCAAGAGCTCTGATGAAATCTTAGAATTTAACTGAATACCTGTTTCTATGTAATCACCCATACCTGTTTCTCTTTCAATCGAGATTAAAGCCCCAATTCGGCGCTTTGCCATGTAGTCAGTTGCCTTAATAATCGCCTGAACAGCTTTTTCCTGATCATCATCATCAGGACTTGAACTTCTCGAGAAAAATTTCCCCCTTCCCAATTGCTCAAGGGCTCTGCGGAGTTCTGGCTGAAAAATGATAATAATCGCAAGAAACCCGTATGTTATGACTTGCTGCATCATCCAGCTTAAAGTGGATAAGCCAAAAAAATCACTGACTACTTTTACAAGAAGAATGACAAAAATCCCTTTAAGTAACTGAACCGCTTTGGTTCCTCTTATAATGTTAATCAGTTTGTATATGACATACCATACGAGGAGAATATCAACAATACTAGCTAAATACTTCCATATAGTGAAATCGGCAAACGGCATTGTTTTTCCTCCGTAATTTTCTTAAAAACGTATATATTTGAATACAACTTCATTATTATAGCACAAAACAAGCTTGTACTTATTATATGTATCTCTTTAAAAAAACAAATCACTCATAAACGAGTGATTTGTTTTTTATTCGGCTTCAGACCTGTCAAAGATTTCGACGGTCTCCTGCACCGTTCTTTTCATATGATACCAAATCCAATCGAACACTTCGTTCACTTCATCAATTTGTCCTGTCACATGTCCGGCAGATGCCAGGTACTTTTCACCATTTATGACGGTAACGTCCCCCTGGACTTCCCCTTCAATTTTCAAAGTCCCATTCCGAACGATAACATCGCCTTTGACGACCTCACCTTTAGGGACAATAACAGTATTATTTTTAACGACCAGGTTTTTTTGCTTCGATACCGAGAATTCCCGGTCCTGATTCCAGGTGGAAAATAAGCTCCCCACCATTAAAATAAGGAATAATGAGGCTGCGGCTAGCATTGGGTGGTTTCTTACCCAGCGCCCCATCCAAACCTTCTTTTTCTCTTTAGGCAGTCGAGCAAGGACATTGGCCGTGAAATCTGCCGGTGCCTGCATATTTGATATACTTTTAACGAAGGCTACTGTCTTTTTTAGTTCATTAAATATAGCCTCACACTCTTTACAACTTTGAATGTGCTCTCTTAAGATGCGTTCTTTTTCTTGGTCAATTTCCTCGTCTAAATACTCGTGCATGAGATCGATGATATGTTCTGGACACATTTTTTTGTTTCACCTCTTATCAAACATAACGTAATTGTTGTCTTAAAGCTTCCCGTCCTCGGTGAATTCTTGTTTTAACTGTCCCTAGAGGAAGATCAAGAATTTCACTAATTTCATTTAATGATAATTCTTCTACATATTTCAAAACGATCGCAGACCGATATTTTTCAGGCAGTTTTAATATTTCCTTCTGTACGGTTTCCTGCAACTCTAAGCTTTCCAGTTCTTTTTCTGGCAGCGGAGTATTGGAAGGAATCTGGGAATACATCGTTAACCCTTCCGTTCCGGCCACTTCTGCATCTAGGTAATAATCAGGTTTCTTTTTACGCATTCGATCGATGCATAAATTGGTGGCAATCCGAAAAAGCCAGGTGGAGAATTTCAACTCTTGGTTAAACGACTTTATATTCACATAGGCACGAATAAACGCCTCCTGTGCTACATCTTCGGCTTCATGCTTATTTCCAAGCATCCGGAAACACAGCTGATAGACACTGTTTTTATAGATTTCAACGATCTCCCCAAATGCATCCTGATCGCCTTTTATTACTTGTTTTATTCTCTTTTTTACAATAGCTTCCATTAACGTTTCTCAGCTCCAATACGCTATACGTTCATACGAATCGTTAGCAAAAAAGTTTCGTTTTTAACGAAAAAACTTCTCCATACCTATAATATTAACAAAAATTTACCAAAAAGGCTCAAATACTAGTTTAAAGATTTTCCTGCGGGGGATAAAAGTAATAATACATAGGAAAGAGGTCATGTTTTACGTGGGAGATAGACTATTAGCGGAAATTGAACGGTGCCGGATGGATATGGTACGACTTGCGTCTGTAAACTCGTTTGCCCATTACCAAGTGCTTGAAGCGAGCAGGAGGCTTGACTCCTTACTAAATGAATATACTCTATTATTGAAAAAATAAAGCAGCTGCATCGGCCAGGATGCAGCTGCTTTATTTTTATAGTAATTTTTCTCCGAATAATGAACCCATAAGACCAACCGCGATTTGTGCTGTTTTATTTTTTTCATCTAAAATAGGGTTTACTTCCACAAATTCTGCGGAGGTAATAATTTTTGCCTCTTCTAGCATTTCCATAGCCAAATGGCTTTCACGGTAGCTGATACCACCCATAACCGGTGTTCCTACCCCTGGGCATTCACTTGGATCTAATCCATCCAGATCTAATGAAAGATGAACGCCATCTGTTCTTTCTTTCAGGTAGGCAATCGTTTCTTCCATGATGTGTGCCATACCTAAACGGTCGACTTCGTGCATCGTGTAAACTTTAATTCCTGTTTCTTTTATGAGTATTCTTTCACCTTCATCAAGGGATCTAGCCCCAATAATGACTACGTTTTCAGGCTTAACCTTTGGGAAGTAACCGCCTAGCTCCGTTAATTTCGGATGGCCTAATCCAATGCTGGCAGCTAAAGGCATGCCATGTATGTTTCCTGAAGGGCTTGTATCTGCTGTATTTAAATCACCATGGGCATCATACCAAATGACCCCTAGGTTATTATAGTGCTTCGCTACACCCGCTAAGGTTCCAATCGCAATGCTGTGGTCACCGCCAAGTACAAGTGGGAATGAACCGGATTGGATTGCCTCATCTACTTTTTCTGCAAGCATGGATGTTTTTTCGGCGACTAGATCGAGATTGCGCAAATTTGATTCTTTATCAACAACGACTTCCGGTCTGCCGATCGGAATGTCTCCTAAATCATGGATTTCATCAAATAATGGCTTTAGTCTTTCATTAATGCCTGCATAACGGATTGCGCTTGGCCCCATATCTACGCCTCGGCGCATTTGTCCTAAGTCCATTGGCATCCCAATAATTGAAAGTTTTTTTCCCATTTTAAAATTCCTCCTACCCTTTTATATGTACTATTTTAACCGCTTTCAATGGAATGACTCAACTCGACAAAATTTTGTATATATATGCGTCGTTGTCGTCATTCAAATTAGGTTGATAATTGGATTGTTGAACGAATGTAAAACACCAAAACTAATCAAACGTTTAATTAGTTTTTTTGTAACTGAAAAAGAAGCAGTACAAAAAGTATGAATTTCTCGATTGAAGACCATTATGGGACATTTAAGAGGGTAAATCTTTGGGAAGTGTCTCTTGGAATAGTTCTATGGGACATTACGAGGGAAAATCCTATAGGAAGAGTCCTATAGAAAGGCTCTATGGGACATTACGCGCGTATACCCTATTGAAAGTGTCTCATAGAAAGGCT
>NZ_JBITPF010000017.1:0-3077 GCF_050468025.1 Neobacillus sp. NRS-1170
CCTCAAAACTAGATAATGCAGAAGAAGTTTGTAAAAACGAGTTCACCTTCATATGTTCATATGACTTGGTTAAGTCCTCGAACGATTAGTATCAGTCAGCTCCACACGTCACCGCGCTTCCACCTCTGACCTATCAACCTGATCATCTTTCAGGGTTCTTACTAGCTTGACGCTATGGGAAATCTCATCTTGAGGGGGGCTTCATGCTTAGATGCTTTCAGCACTTATCCCGTCCGCACATAGCTACCCAGCGATGCCTTTGGCAAGACAACTGGTACACCAGCGGTGCGTCCATCCCGGTCCTCTCGTACTAAGGACAGCTCCTCTCAAATTTCCTGCGCCCACGACGGATAGGGACCGAACTGTCTCACGACGTTCTGAACCCAGCTCGCGTACCGCTTTAATGGGCGAACAGCCCAACCCTTGGGACCGACTACAGCCCCAGGATGCGATGAGCCGACATCGAGGTGCCAAACCTCCCCGTCGATGTGGACTCTTGGGGGAGATAAGCCTGTTATCCCCGGGGTAGCTTTTATCCGTTGAGCGATGGCCCTTCCATGCGGAACCACCGGATCACTAAGCCCGACTTTCGTCCCTGCTCGACTTGTAGGTCTCGCAGTCAAGCTCCCTTGTGCCTTTACACTCTACGAATGATTTCCAACCATTCTGAGGGAACCTTTGGGCGCCTCCGTTACTCTTTAGGAGGCGACCGCCCCAGTCAAACTGCCCACCTGACACTGTCTCCCACCCCGATGAGGGGTGCGGGTTAGAATTTCAATACAGCCAGGGTAGTATCCCACCGACGCCTCCACCGAAGCTGGCGCTCCGGCTTCTCAGGCTCCTACCTATCCTGTACAAGCTGTACCAAAATTCAATATCAGGCTACAGTAAAGCTCCACGGGGTCTTTCCGTCCTGTCGCGGGTAACCTGCATCTTCACAGGTACTATAATTTCACCGAGTCTCTCGTTGAGACAGTGCCCAGATCGTTACGCCTTTCGTGCGGGTCGGAACTTACCCGACAAGGAATTTCGCTACCTTAGGACCGTTATAGTTACGGCCGCCGTTTACTGGGGCTTCGATTCAGAGCTTCGCTTGCGCTAACCCCTCCTCTTAACCTTCCAGCACCGGGCAGGCGTCAGCCCCTATACTTCGCCTTGCGGCTTCGCAGAGACCTGTGTTTTTGCTAAACAGTCGCCTGGGCCTATTCACTGCGGCTCTTCGAGGCTATTCACCTCAAAAAGCACCCCTTCTCCCGAAGTTACGGGGTCATTTTGCCGAGTTCCTTAACGAGAGTTCTCTCGCTCACCTTAGGATTCTCTCCTCGCCTACCTGTGTCGGTTTGCGGTACGGGCACCTTTTATCTCGCTAGAGGCTTTTCTTGGCAGTGTGGAATCAGGAACTTCGGTACTATATTTCCCTCGCTGTCACAGCTCAGCCTTTACGGTGAACGGATTTTCCTATTCACCAGCCTAACTGCTTAGACGCGCATAACCAGCAGCGCGCTTACCCTATCCTCCTGCGTCCCCCCATCACTCAAACGATAAAGAGGTGGTACAGGAATATCAACCTGTTGTCCATCGCCTACGCCTTTCGGCCTCGGCTTAGGTCCCGACTAACCCTGAGCGGACGAGCCTTCCTCAGGAAACCTTAGGCATACGGTGGACGGGATTCTCACCCGTCTTTCGCTACTCATACCGGCATTCTCACTTCTAAGCGCTCCACCAGTCCTTACGGTCTAGCTTCAACGCCCTTAGAACGCTCTCCTACCACTGACATCTACGATGTCAATCCACAGCTTCGGTGTTACGTTTAGCCCCGGTACATTTTCGGCGCAGAGTCACTCGACCAGTGAGCTATTACGCACTCTTTAAATGGTGGCTGCTTCTAAGCCAACATCCTGGTTGTCTAAGCAACTCCACATCCTTTTCCACTTAACGTAAACTTTGGGACCTTAGCTGGTGGTCTGGGCTGTTTCCCTTTTGACTACGGATCTTATCACTCGCAGTCTGACTCCCACGGATAAGTCTTTGGCATTCGGAGTTTGTCTGAATTCGGTAACCCGATGAGGGCCCCTAGTCCAAACAGTGCTCTACCTCCAAGACTCTAACTACGTGAGGCTAGCCCTAAAGCTATTTCGGAGAGAACCAGCTATCTCCAAGTTCGATTGGAATTTCTCCGCTACCCACACCTCATCCCCGCACTTTTCAACGTGCGTGGGTTCGGGCCTCCATCCAGTGTTACCTGGACTTCACCCTGGACATGGGTAGATCACCTGGTTTCGGGTCTACGACCACATACTCAATTCGCCCTATTCAGACTCGCTTTCGCTGCGGCTCCGTCTCTTCAACTTAACCTTGCATGTAATCGTAACTCGCCGGTTCATTCTACAAAAGGCACGCTATCACCCATTAACGGGCTCTAACTACTTGTAGGCACACGGTTTCAGGATCTCTTTCACTCCCCTTCCGGGGTGCTTTTCACCTTTCCCTCACGGTACTGGTTCACTATCGGTCACTAGGGAGTATTTAGCCTTGGGAGATGGTCCTCCCTGCTTCCGACCGGATTTCACGTGTCCGGCCGTACTCAGGATCCACTCAGGAGGGAACGAAGTTTCAACTACAGGGTTTTTACCTTCTATGACGGACCTTTCCAGATCGCTTCATCTACCCCGTTCCTTTGTAACTCCATGTTGAGTGTCCTACAACCCCGAAAGGCAAGCCTTTCGGTTTGGGCTGTTCCCGTTTCGCTCGCCGCTACTTAGGGAATCGCGTTTGCTTTCTCTTCCTCCGGGTACTTAGATGTTTCAGTTCCCCGGGTCTGCCTTCAATACCCTATGTATTCAGGTAAAGATACTGCTCCATTACGAGCAGTGGGTTCCCCCATTCGGAAATCTCCGGATCAAAGCTTACTTACAGCTCCCCGAAGCATATCGGTGTTAGTCCCGTCCTTCATCGGCTCCTAGTGCCAAGGCATCCACCGTGCGCCCTTTCTAACTTAACCTAAAAGGTTTTACTCTAATAAATAGAGAGAAAAACTAAAATGGCGATTACTCGGTTTTTACTTGGTTACTTCTTCT
>NZ_JBITPF010000019.1:0-130429 GCF_050468025.1 Neobacillus sp. NRS-1170
GGTTCTACGTTACCCAAAACGAGGTCAGGATCAGAATTCAGTCACGTAGCGGGTTTATGTATCTGAACACAAAAAAGGGCGTCCTCCACCGCCGGACAAATGTCCACAAGTGGTGCCTGACACCCTGTTTTTTATTATTTTTTCTTCGCGTGTTTGCGCATGTCGAAAGCGACTGCGACGATGATGATTAGGCCTTTTACGATGAATTGGATGTATGGGCTTACTCCTAGGAACGCTAGTCCGTAGTTGATAACTTGGAAAATGAGAACCCCAGTGATGACGCCAGGAACAGATCCGATACCGCCTGATAGGGATACGCCGCCGACTACGCAGGCTGCGATCGCATCTAGTTCGTACATGTTACCAGTGTTGTTCGTTGCACTGCCAACACGTCCTGCTTCAAGTGTACCAGTTAAGCCGTAAAGAAGACCGGCAATCGTATAAATAATAATAAGATTTTTTGCGACGTTTACACCAGAAACCTTAGCTGCTTCTGGGTTACCGCCAATCGCATACATGTTTTTACCAAGCTGCGTTTTATTCCAAATCACCCAAATAATGATAGAAACGATAATGGCATAAAGAATAAGATACGGGAATTCATATGAACCAACTTTAATTCCGCGCTGGGCAAAGGTTGTAAATTTTTCGCTTAAACCGCCGATTGGCTGTGCTCCATATGGAGGGCGGTCAAAGTAAATCGAAGTTAAACCGTATACACCTATCATCATACCTAATGTAGCGATGAATGGAGGAACGTGAAATTTAGATACAATCACACCATTTAAGGCAGCGATTAGGCCTGTTGCAGCCATTGCGATTAAAATCGGTACAAATAGCGGCAGATCAGGCAAATTAGGATACATCTTATAAGCATAATCGCCAGCCTGCAGCATAGATGCTGAAATAACGGCGGCAAGACCGACCATCCGTCCAGCAGATAGGTCCGTCCCTGCTGTAATCAGGATACCTGCAACCCCAAGTGCAATGATGATCCTTGATGAAGATTGGGCCAAAATATTAATTAAGTTGGTCATCGATAAGAAATCAGGAGATGCAACGACGATACCGACTACCAATAGGATTAAAACTACATAAATAACATTATCAACAAGCCATTTTGATACATTCGATTTTTTTGAAGCTTGCGTATTCATTTCCATCGCCTCCTAATACAAAGCTGCTAATCGCATGATTTCTTCTTGCGAAGTTGAAGACGTCTCCACGATTCCAGCTGCTTTTCCATTACTCATTACTAAAATTCTATCTGTAACCCCTAAAAGCTCTGGCATCTCGGAAGATATCATGATGATGCCTTTTCCGTCTGCTGCTAATTGGTTAATAAGTTGATAGATTTCGAACTTAGCTCCTACGTCAATTCCCCGTGTTGGTTCATCGAGCAATAAAATGTCCGGCTTAGTCAACAGCCATCGGCCGATAATAACCTTCTGCTGGTTACCGCCAGAAAGACTTCCGATTGATGTTTTTTGTGTAGGTGTTTTAACCTTCATTGAATCAATCACCCATTGTGTATCTTCCTTCACCTTACTATCAGACAGGAACGGACCTGTTCGATATTGACCCAAATTAGAAATAATCGAGTTAAAGCTGATGCTTAGCTCTGGAAAGATTCCAGTGGATCTTCGCTCTTCCGTTACAAGGGCAAAGCCATTTTTAATGGCATGCTGCGGTGAATGATTTTTGACCGTCTTACCATGTAATTCAATTGTTCCGGATTTCAAAGCTCTCATTCCAAAAATCGCTTCGACGACCTCCGTCCGTTTCGAGCCTACGAGGCCTGCGATTCCTAAAATTTCGCCTTTTCGGAGTTCAAAGTTCACATCCACAAAGGAAGGCTGCGTTTCTGCTGTTAAGTTAGAAACCTTTAAAATCATATCGCCCGGCTTGTTGATTTTTGCAGGGAAGCGCTGTGATAAATCACGGCCGACCATCAGTTTGATGATTTCGTCAGTCGTTAGTTCTTTCGCGCTTTTTGTCGAAATGTACTGACCATCACGCATGATGGTGACTTCATCGGAAATCTTTAAGATTTCTTCCATTTTGTGCGAGATATAGATGATGGCAACATTATCACTTTGCAGCTTTTTGATGATTTTAAAGAGATGGTTGACTTCATTCTCTGTTAAAGATGAGGTAGGCTCATCCATTACGATGATTTTGGAACCGTAAGAAACAGCTTTGGCGATTTCCACCATCTGCATCTCGGAAACGGAAAGCGTGCTGACCTTGCTGCGAGGGTCGATGTTAATATCAAGACCTTTGAAAATCGCTTTCGTGTCCTCGTACATTTTCTTTTCATCTATAAAAATACCTTTTTTCGTATAACGGCCGAGCCATAAATTATCCATTACATTTTGCTGGCGTACTTGGTTCAATTCCTGGTGCACCATGGAAACGCCGTTTTCAAGCGCCTGCTTCGAATTGACAAAGGAAACCTCTTTTCCGTCGAAAAGAATTTTGCCTTCATCCATCGAATAAATTCCGAATAAGCATTTCATTAAGGTTGATTTTCCTGCCCCGTTTTCCCCCATCAAAGCATGCACCGATCCCGCCTTCACTTTGAGAGATACATTATTAAGGGCGATAACGCCAGGGAATCGTTTCGTTATATTCAGCATTTCGAGTAAATTAGTTGAACTAGCTTCTGCCATGAGCGAACCTCCTCACTTAACCATTTAAAAAATATGAGACCCTGAAAGTTCGTCTCATATCTATTCATTAAAAGTATTCATTTATCAAATATATAGGGCGATGTCCTGCTTCAAAGGGGGTACTCTTTGAAGCAATGCCCCGAACGAAGGAAAAGCAACATCTTTTCCTTCGTTCGAGGAGCGCCTGAGGGCTGAACCCTGGACTGGCGCTTCCGCTTTTCTTACTGTCTAGCTCCAGCGCCTAGGGGCTCGGGGGGTCATAAGCCAATCAGTCAAGAAGCTAAAAAGCAGCCTTCTCGCCGGCTCGTCTTATGCCTGTCGCCCCTGTTCAAGGCGCTTCCGCTTTTCTTACTTATAAGCGTCTTTACCTACTTGGATATTGTCTTTTGTTACTTCAACGTAAGGAACGCGGACTGCTTTCTTATCGTCGAGCTTCCAAGAAGTTCCGTCTAAAACATCCTTGCCTTTTGCAGCGTTCGTAGCAAGCTCGACCGTTGCTTTACCTTGGTTTTTCGCGTCATTTAAGACTGTACCAACCATTTTGCCTTTTTCAATCATTTCAAGTGCTTCCGGAATCGCGTCAACACCTACAACTGGCATGAATTTGTCGCCAGAGAAGAATCCAGCTTTTTCAAGGGAAGCAATTGCTCCAAGTGCCATACCATCGTTATTAGCGATAACGAACTCAATTTTGTCGCTGTATTTTGCTAACCAAGCATCCATTTTCTCAGTTGCCTTTGTTGCATCCCACATAGCTGTATCCATTGCTAATTCTTCAACTTGGATACCTTTTTCTTTTACAGTATCAACGGCGAATTTCGTACGTGCTTCCGCATCTGGATGTCCTGGCTCACCTTTTAGTAATACGTATTGAAGCTTGCCATCTCCATTTTTATCCCATTTAGCTTTGTTCGCTTCCCAAGCTTTTGCAATCAACTCACCCTGGATGACACCTGATTCAGAAGAAGTTGTTCCTACATAGTAAGCTTTGTCATAGCCAGCTAAAACATTGGCATCCGGCTCTTTATTAAAGAAGATTACTGGAATATTTTTTGGTTTCGCTTTGTCAATGATAGTTTGTGCTGCTTTTGGATCTACTAGGTTAATAGCAAGAGATTTCGCACCTTTTGCGATCAATGTGTCCACTTGCTCAATTTGTTTTGCTTGGTCGTTTTGGGAGTCGTTCAGCATTAGGTTTACTTTGCCTTTTGCGGAATTCTCCATCGCACGACGTACATAGCTCATGAAGTTATCGTCAAACTTATAGATGGTTGCACCTACTGCAGGAAGTTTACTGTCTTTGCTGCCTGCAGAATCGCCAGAACCGCTGGTTGAACTGCTGCAGCCTGCAGCTAATAGAATACTAGATGCAATTGTTAATGATAGAACTAAGCCTTTTTTCTTTTTCACCATGTCATCATTCTCCTTTTACTTTTTGTAAAGACTCTGGTAAGCACTAAGAACCTGCTTAACTCAGCCTCCCTGTAAGCCCTTACACATATGTTAGCATCAGGAGTATTTTCGCAATAGTTCAAAACTATAGCACATATTTGTGATTATCTAGACTTTTTTGCAAACGCTTTCTAATGTAAATGTAATATTTGTAAAAAAACACCCACCTCTATGCACCTGCCCGTTAAAAAAAAAACCTGCCGCTTTTACGGCAGGTTTCGACTATTCAATCGATTTAATATATTCGGCAATGGCGTTCACTTCCCATGAAGATAGCTCCGGAATGCTGTTATTTCCATGACGTTCAATTGCATCCTCTATAGTCTTGGCGCTGCCATCATGAAAGTACGGTGCTGTTGCCCACACACCTCTTAGAGTTGGGGTATCAAACTTTTTTCCATCACGCGGGTTTTGATACTGACCGCGTGCATCTCCTTTTGATGGAACATCGAGTTTGCTTCCTGTTCCAATATCATGGAGAAAGTTTGTGTTCCGCTCCGTCAGCTCCCCATTTCCATTCACAGCCTTGCCGCTGTCAGTGAAGAACTCCCCGCCATGGCAGCTTAGACAGTTTCCTTTTCCGTTAAACAATTGTTCTCCTTCTTTGGCTGTGTTTGTTAAACTGCCATCTTTTTTCCGATAAGGACTTTGTGGGGGTGGAAACGAGTTTGGATCTTTCAAAAAAGCCTGGAGCGCATCATACATGTGCTGTACATCTTTAGGTATCGGTTTGGCAGGATCAAGTTCCGTCATGCCTCCCATTTCGCCTTGGACAGTATGAATGTAATCCGTAAACTCATTCCGTGACCCATCCCACAAAAACAGCCCTGTTTCCATCGTCACCACGTTGCTTGGAATATTGCGTGGACCTTTTGCCGTCGTTAACGTTAAGCGATTCATGTCCCCATCGGCATGACACGAGGCACAGCTCATCCAGTTGTTCCCCGTAATGCTTGAAGCAAATTCACCACTGTTGGCACTGTAAAATATTGTTTTACCTTCCCGCACCTCTTTTGACAGAGAATCTTTTTTAATCAGCTTTACAGGTTCCCCTGACATGGTGGCCCGTGCGTATGGGCTGTCTCCCCCTGTTTGAATCGTCGCTAAATTATGACTCATCGCATTATGGATATAAAGTGTCTTTCCATCATTTGAAATGACAATCCCCCGTGGGTTGTCTCCTTTAATGCGGCGCAAAACCTGTGTCGCATTTCCGCCGCGTGTTAAATCAAAGACGACAAGGTCTTCGCTGCCCGACATCACCACATAGGCTTTACTTCCATCCGGCTGAAAGGCTACATCATAGGGATTCGCTACAATGATGGTTTCATTTTTTACATCGCGAATATTCATTTCGTCAAAGAGCTCTTTTCGTTCAGCTACGATTTCTTCATCTTTTTCCAGATCAATAACGGACACTCCAGGAAAAATCGTTTCTTCAAAATTTATAGGTGTATCGATATTCGTTAACAAGTGTGGAACAAACGCCTTTTTCCCGTCAGGCGATATTACAAACTGCTCAAACGTATTCGGAATCCCTTGGCTTTTCTTACGGTCAGGCTGATCCGGTGAATTGGCCAAGGTAATAGTCTTTGTCACTTTGTCTTCCCCTGTGTCGATGACAGAAATATTGCCATCTAAATAATGAGGAACATATAGCTTTTTCCCATCCTTTGTCATGGCAAGCGTTCGAGGACGGTCACCAATTTTTAATTCCTTCTTTACTTCCCTCTCATTTGTATCAATGATAGATAGGGTACCAGACTGATAGTTTGCTACATAAAGTGTATCACCATTCGGGCTTGTGACAAGCCCGAATGGTTGAATGCCAACCTCTATGGAGTCGACCACTTTCCTCTTTTTTGTGGAAATAACGTCTACTTGGTTATCAAATAAACACGATACATAAACATATTGGCCATCAGGGCTTACTGTTAACTGCTGCGGTTGTTTTCCGACCGAAACTTCTGCTTGTATTTTTTTCGTTTTTACATCAAGGATCGATACGGTGTCCACATCTATATTGGCAACATAAAGTGTATCCCCTTTGTCATTTAGCACCATATTATCGCTGTGGACCGCATGGTCGCGATGGACCTCTTTGGTCGTGACCGCCTGTTCCCGCACACAGCTTGCAGCGATAATGGCGGTTACAGATAAAATCGTCAATTGCAAAAGTCTCTTCCAGCTCATAATGTTACCTTCCTTAACGTTTCTTCACTTCTACGTTCACTAAAACAGGGGCAATTCCATATTTCCCGTGTCCTGCCTGTACTTGCGGAACATTGTCTTTGTCGGTATTCCCAAGCTTTTTACCTTCAATATAAGCATCTCCTGTATCCCAGAACTCACTTGCTTGCATTCCTTCCTGTAATGATGGACCGTCAATTACCGTATCGTAAAAAGCAACATAGCGGGAGATAATCGTTTCACGGTCCAGAGCTGAAAATGTCTCTTGATCTCCGTCCGTATTGTATAAATTATTTAAGGCAACACGGAAGACAGCTGATAAAGCCCCTGCTGTCATTGGGTTATATTTCATTTCATCTTTACTTGTGTAATATAAATTTGTTTCTTTATCGAGCATTTTCTCATCCATCGCCTGGTATAATTCACGGGCAGCATCGCGGTACTTAGTTTCTTTCGTTGCTAAGAATGCTCCAGTCAAGCCTCTGATCGCTCCTAGTTGGGCATCTAACGCTGGCTCTGTGTCGTCTTGGCCTTTTCCGATCGTATAGCCGTTTGCAACTAGGCCATCTTCACGTTTTAACTCATTGATGATAAAGTCGGCCTGCTTTTTAATCATTTCCAGAGCACGCTTTCCTTCTTCTGTCTCTAATCCTTTTGCATCCTCACCATTGGCGTATCCGACAGGAAGACCGTCAATCGCGCGCTGGAACATTCTTAGTGCCTCTGTCGTGTATCCGGCCTGGAATGTATCTACATGGGCTCCCTGTGTCTTTCCGTCATGTTGATCGATAAAAGCTCCCGCTTCATTGTTAAAGTGCATGGCATCGATATTTTTAAAGACTTGGAGCAACACATCGCGGTTGATGGAATATGGATCTGACGCTTTTACATCGTTGGCAGCAGATTTGTCCACATTCTCCTTAGCTGCACTTGGAAACGGTTTTCCGTCAAAGGCAGCTAAAAACGCCGGGTTTTGCGCTTTGTTTTCCGGACGCTGATCTGTCATGCCGTAAAATTCGGATGCCGGCCATAACATCAGCCATTGGTCCTGCAGCATGCTTCGTGCATCTTTTACGGTCAATTGTTTGGCGTTTGGCATCTCATCATTGCCGTCTTCCACGACTTCGATTTGGTGCGGTAAATAAACAAAGCCATTAGCCGGATTATATTTACTTCCAGTCCCAGCCGTCAGCTGCTTTTTAGCTGTATCATAAAATAATCCGTCGCGAATGTAGGCCAGCTTGTTCCAAATTTGTTCCGTCAGAATAGCTCCCTGCATCCCATCAGCTGAACTAACCCCCAGTGCGATGTTTGCATCATCATCATCTTTCAGTGATACCGCTTCAAGTTCTTCATCGCTGTCTACTTTATGTAAGCCTCCCATAAAGTCTCCAGACCAAAGCGCCTGCTTCAAGAAGGTTGCTCCATATGCTGACGGATTTAACATTTTTTCCATCTTTGCCCTGCCCCAGCGCAACGTTTCAAAATTCACCTGATACATTGGGACATAGGAGTCATCGTCATTTTCTGCATAAACATTTGTATCCACTTTTTGTATGTAGTGCGGGTCACCGGAGGAATATTCAATTAATGTCGGAAACATATTCCTAAACAACTCATCTTTGGGATATCCGACACTGTCTGCCAGTTCGTAAAAACGTTCACCCAGCATAGCCGGTGCGTCTTTTCCTGCTTTCTTCGCTAATTCCGCAACCGCCGGTCCGTGGATTAAATGTAAGCCCATACCGGATTTCTCCGTCACTTCATACATCGCTTCTTCTGAATATTCATATGATTCTACACCCGCTGTGTAGTCAAATTTGGAAGGCTGATCAAGCTTTCTTGCATCAAGAACATCTAAATCTAAGCCGAGGCCTTCTACTAATGGCTCTCCGGAGAGCTCAAATTCTGCATAAGCAAACATATTCGAAGCTGTATCAAATGTATAATCTGTCACTGGAACAGATACGCTGCTTTTTTTTGTTTTCGTCTCTGCTTTTGTATCTTCTTTGACGGTTGATTTCTCGTTTGAGCAGGCGCTCATTAATAAAAGCGACGAAGCCAATGCCACTGTGGTCATCACTTTCCATGGTTGTTTTTCCATCATCGTTCCTCTCACCCTTCATTTATGCCTCTATATTAGATTTTAATTATTTTTCTATTATCTATTTTTAATTGAGAATAACTTTCATTATCAATTAAAAATAGATTAATTTATGAAATTAAGTCCTTTATCCTATACATTGAATCTATTTATTTAATTGTTCGATCCGCTCATTTTGGGATACCTGAGCTTTTTCAACAGAACTTGCAATCTCGTTAATACTGCCTTGCAAAAGTTTTTTAAAATCGTCTTGAGAATTCCGTTCTATAAATTTAGGGATCGTATGCTCTAACTTGAAATATCGATCCAAGCTAAAACCATACATTTTTCGCCCGCTTAGTAACAATCCAAAGGCGCTTGTATAAAGGGTAAGGCTCATTATATTGATGTTTCCTGAAAGAAGAAAATTTATATGCATAAGGAGACATGACAGAATGGATGGAAGGATCATAAACCCGGCGATGAGAAATAAACCAACCATCACCTGAACGATGGGAATGGTATAATTTAATGCCATCACATGCTTCAAGGCTGCCTCTTCTATAAAAAATTTATAAAACTCAGGTACATTCGGTTTATCTAATGATTTCACCAAGTAATCACTGAGCAATACTCCGGGTTGAGCAAACCAAGAATGTCCAGAAGAACCCCCTTCACCTAAAATTTTCGTTACTCCCGCTAATAACCAGCCTATCCCAAATAGAATACGCATTAAAACAACTAAATGATGAAAAACGTATTTTCCAAAATTATTTTGATTTTGCACCTTAAAGCCCCCCAGATTATATATATAAACAGGAAATCGGTAATGATAATCATTATCATTTAATTTACTAATAGCGATATGTTACAAAAAAAATCTTAAAAACTATTTAAGGAAAAATTAAAAAAGTTTAATGATTTAAAGTTAATGTAAGTAAGTTCAGAGATAAAATAAACGCGCTTGAAGAAGAGAAGCTGTCAGCAGATTTTTCTATGGAAACGATTTCCCGATTGACCAAAATAGAGTATCAATTTAAGATATTGTTAGCAACTTATTGATAATGATTATCACTATCGACATATAAAAAGAGTAATTTTGTTGGGGGAAATGGGATGAGGTTGTTATTGGTTGAAGATGAGACAAAGGTAGCCCGTTTTATATCGCAAGGATTAAAAGAGCACCATTATGTTGTAGATGTAGCGAACGATGGTGAAATGGCATCCGAGCTTGCTTATGCAGAAGATTATGATCTTATTATTATGGATCTTATGATTCCGAAGAAAAATGGAATGCGGTTGATAAAGGAACTAAGGGTGAATGGAAGAAATGTCCCTATACTTATTCTAAGTGCTAAAGATTCCGTGGCAGATAAGGTGGAGGGACTCGATTTAGGGGCAGACGATTATATGACAAAGCCTTTTGCTTTTACGGAATTATTAGCTCGTATACGGTGTCTTTTAAGACGACACCAGGAAGTGTTGTCACCTCTTTTACAAGTAGCCGATTTGACGTTGAATCCTTCTACTAGAGAAGTGACTCGCGGGGGACACCATATATTCCTATCCAATAAGGAATTTGCTATTTTGGAATTTTTCATGAGGAATGCCGGTAAGATTTTGTCTCGAACATTAATTCTGGAACGTGTGTGGACGGATGCTTACAACATAGGAACGAATGTAGTTGATGTTTATATTAATCACTTAAGAAATAAAATCGACAAAAACTTTGATATAAAACTAATACAAACGGTTTATAGTATTGGTTATATGATCAAGGGTGAAGAATAAACCATCATGAAATTTTTAAAAAGCATCATATGGAGAATTTCATTTTGGCATTCAATTATGTTTATTTTCATTTTATTCCTATTTAGCGGATTCTTATATTTTACATTTTCTGAAATGGTTACCAAAGAAGTCGATTCGCTGCTGACCCGAGAACTTGGTTTGATTGCCTATTGTTTGGAGGAAGAGGATTCATATTCTAAAATCGAACACCATATCAATCGATTGCCGAGTTTTGAAAGGGTAAACCAAGAATCGATCTATTGGCAAATTGAAAATGAACGGGGGCAAATCATTGCAGAATCTAGCAATTTGTACGGTCAACGCATCTACGATTCAGAAACTTTAAAGAAGATGGACGAGAATACCTTCAGCTGGGACCCCGAGCTAAATGGAATACCGCTTCGTGCAATGTCCATGCAACTGATATCACATAATGAATTAACATACAGAATCACAGTTGCTACAAACGACAGGATCCGGCATTTCGCCATTGATCAGTTACGGAACATTATTATCATCTGCAATTTTGTATTCCTAGGAATATCGATCATGATGGGATGGCTGATTTCGAAAAAAACGCTGAAGCCTATTCATCAAATCATCAGTACGACGAATGCCATTACTGCAGCGAGTTTGCACGAACGGATGCCTATTGAAGGGCCAGAAGATGAATTGCAAGACTTATCAAAAACGCTGAATGGCATGATTGACAGACTAGAAGGCTCTTTTACTCAAATCCAACAGTTCACTTCGGACGTCTCCCATGAACTTCGCACTTCCTTAACAATAATTCGAGGAGAACTAGATGTGGCTTTGAATAGATCCCGCTCTGAAGAGGAATATAAAGATGTCCTATATTCTGTTTTAGAAGAGGTCATCTATTTATCTGATATGGTAGAAAAATTCTTATATTTATCAAAAAATACCTCGAATTCAAATCTGATAGAACGAAAAACAGTTGACGGAATACTCTTATTCCAACAAGTTAGACATCATTTACGAACATTGGAAATAAAAAAACAGATCGAATTACATCTTCAAATACCTGATCCATTCTATTTGTATGGGGATGAAGATCTTTTACGAAGATTATTTATTAACTTGATTGAAAATGCTCTTAAGTACACCCCAGAAGGCGGCATAATAGAAATAAAGGCAAACAGGAAGGAAAAATTTATTTATATTAATATCATTGATAATGGAATTGGGATTTCAGAGAAACACTTGCCTTTTATTTTTCAGCGATTTTACCGCGCGGACGAATCACGGACAAGAAGTCAAGGGGGGACTGGATTGGGATTGGCTTTGTGTAAATGGATTGTTGAAGTTCACAAAGGTACAATTGAGGTTCACAGTAAGCCGGATGAAGGAACTAGTGTAATAGTAAAGTTGCTTGCTGAATGCCAATAAAAATCGAGTAGGAGGGACGACTCCCCCTTTGTTTTCCTGTTAAAAAGATTAGACCAATCCCAAGATGGGAATTGGTCTTTTAAATAACCCCTATTAATCTCGGATAAAGACGTTTGTTTGATCTATTTACCTCAGTTATCAAAAGGTAATACTGATTGGATATTAGAATTTCACACAGTCGCTTTACGAAATTCGGTCGGCGATAAGCCTGTAGCCTTTTTAAACACACGGCTGAAATAGTTAGGGTCTTTGTAGCCGACTGAATAGCAGATTTCTTTTAAGCTTTTGGCCGGGTCGGTCATTTCAACCTTGGCATGCTTGATTCGAATTTCCGTCAAGTAATCAATGAACGTCATCCCGAATCGATCTTTAAATAGCTTGCTAAAATAAAACGGGCTGAGTTCTACATATTCTGCTGCAGATTCTAAGGTAATCGTTTCGCAATATTGCTCTTCAATATATTCCTTCGCTTTATGCAGCATTCCCTTGGCATGATTGTTTCGCCAAATCTGAACCTGCTGCACAACCTCAAGTAAATGTTTTTTCCCTTTTTCAAAAATCACCCCGATATCCTCCGACCCTTCGATCACAGGGGTTCCTTCGTAGATAATGCCTAAATCATGAAGCATTCGAGATATGAGAATAAACAATTCATCAAAGGATTTTTTTACTAATGAAGCTTTTAAATCCTTGTTCGTTTCGACCTTGGTCACAAAAGAATCAAAAATGAACAACACCTGATTGACATCACCTTGCCGAACGGCATCTAACAACTTTTTTTCTATTTCAAGAAAACCAGATTCAGCAGGCATTTCAAAGGCATTTCCCTTCTTGTCGCAAAATAAAAACATACGATTAGGTGTTTTAGCAAGCTGCTCCAGCGCCAAAACCGCTTCATGATAGGATTTATTGAGCTCTTGTGCTTGGCTGTATGGATGTCCGATTCCGATCCGTAAATCACCTGAAAAGTCTTCTTTTTTGAAAAAATTAATCAGGTTATCACAGATTTGTTGGGCATTCGTTTTGAAATGGAGTTTTTCCGATGTTAGGAATACAACTGGCACTTGTGTGTCTGTAATTGGTCCAATAATGATCTCATGCTTTTTCACAACGGATTTAAGGGTATCCTTAAGCCACGAATACCAATATTGTTTTTTATTGTTCGTGAAATCAGATTTCCCTGCTGGCTGAAGGGAAAAGAGCATCACGTGGCCCGAAATAATTTCTGCCCCCAGAAGCTGCCCCCATTCATCAAAGGTAATATCCTGGACTTGGTTCATTAACAGCGATGTTACCCATTCTTTTTGGGCAATCGAAACGGCCCGGGTCAAATTTTCCCGCAAGTTGTTCTGCTCTTCTGTTTGTTTTCGCTCTGCATGGATTTCATCGGCTACACGCTTAAGGCCTTCAAGAATATCCTGCTTACTGCTCGGCTTTAAGATGTACTCCTTCACTCCTTGCTGCATCACTTCTTTGGCATATTCAAAGGTATTAAAGGCCGAAACCATGATAAAGCGGATGTTCGCATCGAATTTTCTGATTTCCTTCACGGCTTGTACGCCATCGATTCCGGGCATTTTGATATCCATAAAAATAATATCCGGCCGCTGCTCCGCTGCCATTTCTATCGCCCTTCTCCCATTGGGGGCCTCACCAATAACCATTACGTCCTCTGAAGAGTTTTTTAAAATCATGGCAACCGCTTTTCTTTCAAGAACTTCATCATCCACTATAAGAACTTTCAACAAGCTCGCTTCCCCCTTTGGCCGCGACAGGAATTGTCAGTCTAAAGTTTGTTCCTTTTTTCAATTCAGACTCAATTTCAACTATGTCTTTTCGCTGGTAAAAAAGCTGTAGTCTTCTAATTACATTTTTTACGCCAATCCCGTTGGAATGCCCTTTTGATTTTTCACGTTCAAATCCCTCTTCAGCGATAGCGCCCTCCGCATATTGAAGCAATTTGTTTTTTGTGGCGGTGTCCATCCCTTCGCCGTTATCAATGACTTCCACATAAATCCGGTCCCGCTTCCTGTAAATATTTAAGCGGATTTCGGCATTTTCTTCATATTCCTCAACACCGTGAATGAAAGCGTTCTCTATGAGCGGCTGCAGTGTTAAACTAGGAATCTCGATATCTAAACAATCATCCTCAATATCTGTGATAAATTGAATCCGCTCTCCGAATCTCGTTGTTTGGATAAAAAAGTACTCTTTTACAATCCGAACTTCATCTCTAAGCGTTGAAGCTTTATCTAAATCGCTCAGATTATACCGCAGCAGAGCCGCAACAGCTTCAATCAATCTCGAGGTATGTTCCGCTTCCTCCAAGTACGCCATTTTTGAAACCGTATTCAATGTATTGAATAAAAAATGAGGATTAATTTGGTTTTGCAGACTCTTTAACTCTAATTCTTTTAAAAGCTTATCCAGTTCACCTTGTTGTTTGATTTCTGTAACGAGCTGCCTAAGGTTTGCGCGCATTTGGTTAAACGTTTCCGTTAATGGCTTGAGCTCGTCTTTTGTGGTAATTTTAATATCCTCGCCGGACAGATTTCCCTTCGAAATTTGCTTCGCTGCCTGTGATAATAATCTAATCGGCTTGGTAATCCCGCCAGATATCCATAAGGCCAGCAAGGTGCTAAGGAAAAAAGCAGCCGCGAACAAGGAAATCGACATGAGTTTATAATAATGGTTTTGCTGTTCCATTTGATTATATAACTTTTGATAGTCCGTTAGCTTATTATTTAACAGTGCTAGTGTGCTTTCTTGAAGGAAGGAGTTAATTTTTAATACTTCATTAAAATGACTGGAATACTGGTTAATCTCATCTTTTTGAGATGCGCCCACAGTGGCATCGCCTTCATCCAAAAAACTGTCAATCATATTGTTATAATTTGAAAGTGTAACATCATTTGTGTTAATGACTTTAAAAAGCCGCTTTTGGTCCTTGATCAGCTTTACCTTTTCTTTTCGATAGTCTTTAAGATAGGATTCATCTTTTTCTAAAATATAAGCGTGGAGATTTTCGGTAATTAAATTTGTTCTTTGTGAGATATTGTTAAGCAGGAGAAATCGTTCGAAGCTGTTATCATATTCATTCACTAATTTTTCACTGCTGCTATAAAAAAAGAATCCTACAGATGTCAGCAATACCACTAGAACGATAAAGTAAAGAAGTAATTTCGATCTGATGCGGAATAACATTACCGGTTCCCCTCCAATCTCACGTGGTAATTAACCGGTAAATCCCCTTTTCTCAAAATCCGGGTATCTGTATGAACAATTGGAGGAACGGTTTTCCCCTCTCTTAGGTCAATCATCATTTTTACAGCTTTGTATCCCATTTCATAGGGTTCTTGAACAACTGTTGCCTTAATTGTGCCTTTTCGAATGTAATCAAGAGTTTCCGGGAGTGTATCAAAGGCGATGATATAAATTTGATCCTGTTTTTTATATTTCTCGACCACATGGGCGATTTCAATACCGTCTAAAGCACTTGTCCCAAAAAATGCGTTGACCTCAGGATGATCCTGCAAAATTTGATTCGCTTTTTCCGCCGCTTTTACTCTGCTAATCTCGGATTCTTCTACTGTAATAATATGGATTCCTTTTTCACCCTTTACGGCATCCTGAAACCCCTTAACCCGCTGCTGCATGTGGTTTGCATAAAAGCTCCCTGTAATAATGGCAACGTTGGCTTGCCCTTTTGTATCCTGTATCAAGGCCTTACCCGCTAGAAATCCCGAAAAATAATTATCCGTTCCAATATAGGCAAGACGCAAACTATTAGCGGCATCTGTATCAACAGTTATAACTGGGATTCCCTTAGATACGACCCGGTTAATCAGGGGCGTAAATTGCTGATCACTTAATCCCTGAGTCATAATTCCATCTACCTTGGAGGCTGCCGACATTTCAATTGTTTTAACATGATCTTCAATGTTAGCCTGCTTTGGGCCGGCATATTCAAGCAGAACGCCATATTGTTTTGCTGCCGCTCGTGCCCCTTTCTCGACAAGTCTCCAATACTCGTTATCCAATTCCTGGGACACTAGCACAAAGTGATAATTATACTTTTCTACTGTTTTCTCCTCTTTAGGCAAATCATGGGTTACAACCTTATATCCATAAAAACTAGCAAATGAGCAACTGACAAGAAAAAACAAAACCCCAAACGAATACGCCATGATGGACAACCTGCCCATAAAACACCACCATTCCAAATACCTGATTAGATAAGCATATTATACGTAACACACCAAATTTCGACAATGGCAGAAGGTGCTAATGGTGTCAGGCACCACAAAAAGACAAAAAGGCCAAACTGTCTGCCCCAGGCGGACAGTTTGGCCTTTTTGGGTTAGAAACTGCTATTTCTAATTATGAGTTTTGTTGCGATGAATGTTTTTTTGGCTGTTTTTCTGCCTTCTATTCTTTCCAACAATGTATCAACGGCTGTTTCTCCCATGAGTTCAGTATATACCTTTACGGTGCTAAGCGACGGAAAGACATATTTGGATATGCTGATGTCGTTTACGCCGATGATGTTCACGCGATCTGGAACAGATACTCCATCCTCGAGTAAAGCCCTGAGAGCACCGACTGCAATCGAGTCATTTCCGGTGAAAAAGGCGGTGGGCAGATTTTCTCCGTGTTCCTGGATGGCCTGTTTCATCAAAGAATGGCCAGCATCCACGGAGAAGTTACCAATGTACATAAACGCTTCATTCAAAGAGCCTTTTTCTGCTAAATAGCTCTTGAACATCCTTTCCCTGGGGTCTTCTATTTTGGAAGTTTTATCTTTGAAAATCTCCCTGCCGCCAATATAGCCGACACGTTCATGACCCTTTTCTAGAAAATAGTCAAGGACCTTTTCGGTTGCCTTCTCA
The DNA here is from genome assembly GCF_050468025.1 of Neobacillus sp. NRS-1170. NCBI lineage: Bacteria > Bacillati > Bacillota > Bacilli > Caryophanales > Bacillaceae > Neobacillus > Neobacillus sp. NRS-1170. Next base: position 16,488 of record NZ_JBITPF010000019.1, read on the forward strand.
AAGTCAATCACAACGGAATCATATTTCTCTTCATCTGGAGAAGAATCGACAAAGACGATATTTTTCGTAATCGCTGATAGTTCTTTCACTTGCTTGCTGCTGTACTTTCCGATGGCGATGAGCCCTTGAACCTCATCTTCTCTTAAATCATCGTAATTATCTTGAAAATACTTTACCACTTGGATTCCATGGTGCCGGCAGCGATTTTCCACCCCCAGCCGGATGGACATATAGTATAAGTCTTCTAGCTCTTCTTTTTCTGAATGCCATTGCAAGAGAGCAATCTTGCCTGACTCCTGTTTTCGGGACGCGGTTTTCTTCTTATAAGATAGCTCCTCGGCAACCTCGAAAATCCTTTTTTTCGTTTCATCGCTGACTGAGAGCGTCGTATCATAATTGAGCACCCTTGATACAGTGGCAATCGATACCCCCGCTATTTGTGCAATATCTTTAATGGTGGCCATATTTTAGTCTCCTAATGTGTTAGCAAAAAAGCGATATTTCGTTGTGGAATAGTATACATCCTCAGGATTTAAAATGACAGACGGAAACTCCGGTTGATGAATGGCATCAGGAAGTCCTTGTGTTTCCAAACAGACGCCTAGATAATTTCTGGCCCTGACACCAGAAATCGAAAATGGTCCTTCTAATTGGTTCGAAGTATAAACAACGACACAAGGCTGGTCCGTCGTTACCATCAGCGTCCGACCGCTTTCCTCATCGCTCAATACGATGGTATTTTCACCATTTCCGGTAAAAATAAGCGGATGATCGTATCCGTTTCCGGCCAGCACATTTTGTGGATGTACCGAATTCACTCCTGAAAGGATTCTGCGCCCATGCTGAAAATCAAATGGAGTATTCTTTGCAGCAATCATTTTTCCAGTCGGAATCAAATCTTTACCCAATTCCAAAAACCGGTCGCTTTCTAATTGAAGGATATGCTCGGTACAATCTCTTTTTAGATTGCCGCTCAGATTAAAATACGAATGATTCGTTAAATTGACCAAGGTTTTTTGATCGGTTTTCCCTTCATAGGTAATAACCAGTTCATTCTTATTGTTTAAAAGATAGGTTACAAAGATGTTAAGATTTCCTGGATAGCCTTCTTCCCCATTTGGGCTATAGTAATAAAACTTTAGACCAACTTCTTCATCTTCCTCTATTTTTTCTGCTTTCCATATCACTGAATTAAATCCCTTTTTCCCGCCGTGTAAGTGATTGGGATGTTCATTGTCTGCGAGCAAGTATTCCTTTCCGTCCAATTCGAACCGAGCACCTTTAATTCTGCCGGCTACCCGTCCGACAACGCAGCCAAAGTAAGGGGACAAGTCGAGGTAGTCCTCAAACTCCTCAAAACCAAGCACCACATTTTCAAAGTTTCCTTGTCGGTCTGGAACGATTATTTTGGTGATTACACATCCGTAATTTAGACATGAGACCGTCATCCCCGAATCGTTGGAAAGCGTATATTCAATCACAGACTGCCCATCATAATTGCCAACTAATTTATCAATTATCTTCATCTAATCTCACTCCATTTTTTCGAGGGCTTCTCATGATAAGGTTCGAATAAACTTGCGAAATCCAGCAGCACCTTCTTCATTCCATTTAAACACACCGGCATCCTCTAAACACTTTAAAAATTTATTTCCGACTTCTTCTCTTACCAGTGACTCCACATTTGATTCATCCGCAATAGCGTGATAGCGGTCTCTTAATTCTACTGCCCAGTTTAAATGATGGTCCGCAACCAGTACTTCTTTCCCAACTACAAAATCCTCCACTTCTTTGAGCTCTTCCTTTAAGCGGGCTGGCAGCACAGCCAATCCCATCACTTCAATCAAACCGATGTTTTCCTTCTTAATATGATGAACATCGCTGTGAGGATGGAAGATTCCAAGTGGATGCTTCTCACTTGTCCGGTTGTTTCGTAAAACCAAGTCGAGTTCAAATACTTCACCCTTTTTGCGGGCAATCGGCGTAATGGTATTATGCGAAGACTCTCCCGTCCATGCTAAAACTCCAACCGCTTCATCGCTGTAATTTTTCCAGTTAGCTAAAATATGGTCCGCAGCCTCAACAAGGCCGGCCTTATCTTCTGAGCGCAGCCGAATCACCGACATCGGCCATTTTACAACGGCTCCTTCTACATTCGGAAATTCTGCCATATCAAATGTCCAATCAGATTCCGCCTTCGCCATGGCAAATTCATAATTCCCGCCTTGGTAATGTTCATGCGATAAAATCGAACCGCCCACGATTGGGATGTCTGCATTCGAACCAAGGAAATAATGCGGGAACTGCTCTACAAAGGATAATAATCGTTGAAACGTCGCCCGGCTAATTTTCATATCGGTATGCTTTTCCGATAAAACAATACAATGCTCATTGTAGTAGACATATGGTGAATATTGGAGATACCAATTTTCATTCAACAACTTCATCCGGATCATGCGGTGATTAGAGCGGGCCGGGTGGCCAACCCTCCCTGCATAGCCCTCATTTTCAATACATAGCAGGCATTTCGGATATTCATTTTTCATGGCTGCCCGTTCGGCAGCAATACTTCTTGGGTCTTTTTCCGGCTTTGATAAATTAATCGTAATGTCCAATTCACCGAATATCGTTTCAGCCTTGTATTCAATATTTTTTCGAATCCGATTCATTTGGATGTAATTGCTGCTTTTACTTAATTTATAAAAATACTGCGTCGCTTCCCATGGGTCCTGTTGATATTTTTGATAAAAAAGCTGATTCACGGTGGATGGCCTTGCCATAAAGCAGTTCATGATTTTACTTGAAAAAATTTCTTTTTCATCAAAGAGATCTTCAATGATTCCCTGTTCGCAGGCATAATCAACGATTTCATCAAGCAAATCTGGTATGGATAGTTTCTTTCCTGGTTCGGGTTCCTTATAGTCTGCTATATGAAGCAGCGAAAGAACTTGATTACGTGCATATATCTCATCATCGTTCTCTATTAATTGAGCCTCGAGCGCTTTTTCCACTAGTTGTTGGATCAATTGATAAATCATTTCCTCACCTCTGATATCCATTCGGATTATGCTTATGCCAGTTCCAGGCATCGTTGATGATTTGCTGTATCGATGTTCTTGATGGATTCCAGCCAAGTACCTGCCCTGCTTTTTCAGAAGAGGCAATTAACGTACTCGGGTCACCGGAGCGTCGTTCCCCCATTTGGACCGGAATATCTATTCCTGTTACCATTCTAGCTGTCTCAACAATTTCATTTACAGAGAAGCCCTGACTTGAGCCGAGGTTAAAAATATGGCTCTCTCCGCCATTTTGCAATAATTTCAAAGCTAAAAGATGAGCCTCAATTAAGTCCTCGACATGGACATAATCTCGGACGCACGTACCATCTGCGGTATCGTAGTCATCTCCAAAGATGGTAACTGCCGGTCTTTTTCCCAATGCTGCTTCTAGGACAACGGGAATGAGATGTGTTTCGGGGTTGTGATCTTCGCCAATTTGCCCGTCTCCTCTGGACCCGGCAACGTTAAAATATCTGAGGGATACATATTTGATTCCAAATGCCTTCTCACACCAAGCGATCATTTTTTCCATCGCCAATTTGGTTTCCCCATAGGTGTTTGTTGGCATTGTCTGGGCTTCTTCTGTTATCGGCACTTCCTTTGGCTCCCCGTACACGGCAGCTGTGGACGAAAAGACAATGTGCTTAACGCCAAATTCCTTCATCATTTCGAGGACAATTTGGGTGCCGTACACATTGTTATCAAAGTATTTTAACGGCTCGACCATCGATTCGCCGACAAGGGAGTTTGCGGCAAAATGCAGGATAGCTTCTATCTTTTCTTTTTCAAAAGCAGACCGCATGAACTCACGGCTTCGGATATCCCCTTCATAAAAGCGCGCCTCCGAATGTACTGCATCCCGGTGGCCTGTTTGCAGGTTGTCAATTACGATTACCTGAAAGCCTTGATCGATTAACTGGTAAACAGCGTGCGAGCCTACATAACCGGCCCCTCCTAAAACAAGAATACTCATTTAAAGCGCCTCCTCCATTTCAATTTCCTTCGCTCCGTCGCCAATGCTGGCAACATAAAAATCGGCTTCGTAACCAATCTTGTCAAGATAGGCTGCGCCAACGTTTGCAATAAATCGCTCAACCTCTTCATTGGCAACAATGGCAATCGCACAGCCGCCAAAGCCTGCACCTGTCATCCGCGCCCCAAGGACTCCTGGATGATTCCAAGCCGCTTCCACTAACGTGTCGAGTTCTACACCCGTTACTTCATAGTCGTCTCGCAAGGAAATATGCGATTGGTTCATCAATTGGCCAAAGGCTTCCACATTCCCGGCTTTTAGTTCGTTCAAAGCCTTCAGGGTTCTGATATTTTCATAGACGGCATGTTTCGCCCGCTTACGGACGATTTCGTTGGTTATCAAGGATTGATTTGTATCAAACTCCTCTTCCGATAGCTGACCAAGCGCTTCAATCGGCAGTTTTAACTGCAGCTGGGCTAGTGCTTCTTCGCACTCAGCCCGCCGTTCGTTATATTTAGAATCTGCTAACTCCCGGCGCTTGTTTGTATTCATGATTAGGATTTTGTGATTTTCGAGATGAATCGGTGCGTATTCATATTTCAAATTCTGGCAATCTAGTAGAATCCCTGCATCCTTCAAGCCCATCCCAATTGCAAACTGGTCCATGACCCCGCTGTTCACGCCAATAAATTCGTTTTCGACTTTTTTGCCAAGCTTGATTAGATTAAGTCTAGGGAGCTCTAATTCAAACAGGCCGTTCACCAGAACCCCAGTCAACACCTCAATGGAAGCAGATGAAGAAAGTCCGGCACCATTCGGAATATTCCCTTGTATGACGCACTCAAATCCTGAGGGAATCTCATATCCTGCTTCAATAATGTACCGAATCATCCCCTTCGGATAATTGGCCCAATTTTGATGTTTATCGTATTCAAGTTCATTTAAGTTAAATTCGATGATTCCTTTTTCGGCGAAGTTCATGGAATACACTCGTACAAGCTGATCCTCGCGCTTCCTTGCAACCGCATAAGTACCGTAGGTAATCGCGCATGGGAATACATGGCCGCCATTGTAATCGGTATGTTCGCCAATTAAGTTTATCCGGCCAGGGGCAAAAAAGGCTCTTTCAGGTAAAGTATGGAATACGTTTTCAAAGGTTGTGTTTAGCATCGTCAAGTTCATGTGGCAGTCCCCTCCAGGCAAATTATCATTAATTCAATTTTACTCCTGTTAGTAAAATTAAACAATTATTTTTACTAAAATTTTTACTAAATAATTAACTGTTTTTTTGCTAATCTTTGAATATAAAAAAACAGCCCCCAATGGAGCTGCTTTCAATCTCATATTTTTGTAAAAATAATTCCGAGAATGGCAGAAAATATGCCTATAAGCTGATATCGTTTTAATTTTTCTTTAAAAAACCAACAGCCTGCAAGGATAACAACGAGACAATTCAGGCTGACGATTGGGAAGATGATACTTGCAGTCCCTATCTGCAGCGCGTAAAAATAACAGCTGTAGCCTATTACACTGACCAATCCGACTAGAGAACCGATATTGGCTTCCGATCGCTGCCAGGTTTCCTTTTCCCGAATGCTTGTTATTCCTAGATACACACTTCCTACACCGTACATACAAGTTATTGTATTGAACGAGCTAATGTGCAAAAAGGATGTTGTTTTCATTAATATACCCAGGATACCGAAGGACAGGATAGCCAAAAGTACCCGGAATAGCCATGGACCGTACTCTGTTCCCCTGCTCTGTCCCGGCGAATATTGAATAGCCATTGCCGAGCCTAAGATAACGGCAATCCCTACCCAATGGAGAAGGCTGATATTTTCATGGAAGATTATCGCTGCTCCGAAGATCGGCAGGATGGCATTTGCGCCGATTAGCGGTGAAGTTAGGCTGGCGGGCCCTTTTTCGAATGCCTTTGACATTTGAATATTGCCATTGGCATTTAAAATCCCAATCAGTCCTCCAAGGATGACGGCATAAAGATTAAACTGGAATTGCTCTGTCGCAATCCCATACCCGAGCGTAAGCAAAAAAGCTGTAAAATAAAAGAAAAACTGAATATGCACCTTGGACAAGCCGCGGCTTGTACTCCATTTAAATAGAGTATTGTTCGTTCCGAAGCTTAAGGTAGTTATCAATGCTGCAGCAATCCACATGCTGAAACCTTCTTCCCTATCTTGTCTTGATACATACTCATTTTAAATCCAGTAACAAAGGATTCGCAATCCTTTTTTTTCTGGTTAGAAAAAGAGGCTTTGATAAAAAAAACTGATCCTAAAAGTAGTTTTTGGAATCAGTATCCTTTTCCTTTAATCGATCCGGCCCTCTATACTTGTCAAATGAAAAACATGTGATTGGAAGTCCCCTCCACGCTCGGCACTTTGGCTGTTTACACCATTGAACTCCGTTGGAAGCAGAAGGCCTGCGTGTATCAGTTCATCTCCATAGCAGCACTGGCCGCTCTCAGCCACTTGATAAAACTTCGCTTCATCCAGCCCATTAAGCTTTAATGTTTGCTGCTTTGGAGAATTCGGGGTTGCCAAAACCTTGTAGTAGCCGATTAATGCTTCTGATTGATCCTGGCTGACGACCATCCATGCTGTCTCATTTCCATCGAACGGACTTTGCAGGCGATAAAATTTACCGTCGCGGATTAACCCACGGTGCTTTTTATAAAAAGAAACCTGCTCTTTGATTTCCAGACGTTCCTCTTCTGTTAAATGAAGAGGATTCAGTTCATAGCCAAAGGTTCCAAAGTAAGCCGTATTCGCTCTCGTCGATAATGGCGTGGTCCTTAATGTTTGGTGATTCGGAATGGCCGAAACATGAGATCCCATGCTGTAGACCGGATAAGCAAATGATGTTCCGTATTGGATTTTAAGCCTTTCGACGGCATCCGTATCATCACTTGTCCACGCCTGTGGTGCGTAGTACATCATTCCCGGATCAAACCGTCCGCCCCCGCCCGCACATGATTCAAACAACACCTGAGGAAATTCACTGGTTAACCGTTCGTAAAGTCGATAAACGCCTAAAATATAGCGGTGGAAAAACTCCCCTTGCTGATTTGGAGCTAATTTTTGCGAAAAGGCTTCTGTAATATTGCGATTCATATCCCATTTAATGTAAGCAAGGTCTGTCTGTCTAATAATGTCGGCCATTTTTTCGTATAGATAATCAACGATTTCCGGCCTTGAAAAATCAAGAACCAGCTGATTGCGGCCAAGTGTACGCTGCTCCGGCATACCAACCGCCCAATCCGGATGTTCTCTAAATAAATCACTGTAAGGGCTGATCATCTCAGGTTCAAACCACAGACCAAACTTCATGCCTAACGCAGAAATTTTTTGAACGACACTCTCTAACCCATTGGGAAGCTTATTTAAATCCACATGCCAATCACCGAGTGAGGATGTATCATCGTTTCTTTTGCCAAACCAGCCATCGTCAAGCACAAACAATTCGATTCCTAATTCACTGGCGGACTTAGCGATGTTCACCAGCTTTTCCTCATTGAAATCAAAGTAGGTGGCCTCCCAGTTATTAATCAAGATTGGCCGTTCCTTCTTCTGCCATTGAGCTGGGATTAAATTTTTCCGATAAAGATCATGAAAAGCCTGGCTCATTCCATTTAGCCCTTGTTCTGAATAGACCATCACTGTTTCAGGTGTTTGGAAGGATTCCTCCGGCTTTAAAGACCACCTGAAGCAAAATGGATGAATTCCAACTGTCAGTCTCGCCGTGTCATAATGATCTACTTCCACTTGCATGAGAAAATTACTGCTATAAACAAAATTAAAGCCGTATACCTCACCTGAATGCTCCGTCGCAGATGGTCTTTTTAATGCTAAAAATGGATTATGATGGTGAGAGCTTGCCCCGCGCAGACTAGAAATGGACTGGATTCCAGTTTCAAGTTTTCTTTCCTTTACATGCCGTTCCCGTGACCATGTCCCGGCTAAATGAACAAACTGAAAATCCTTATCAGGCAAATCAAGCGATGCACTCATTATTCTTTCAATCGACAATTCCTCTTGACCGTTGTTTCTCAAGAAGGCGCTTCTCGTAATCACTGGCTTTTCACGGAAAATAGTATAATTTAAGGTTAATTCTGCTTGTAACACCGCATCCTTTAAGATGATTTGGAGTGTGTTTGCATCGCTGAAGTCTTCTGTATAAGTTGCCGGCAGCCCCTCAAGACGAGGTTTACCTTCCAGCAAACGAAACGATTCATATTTAAAATCGGGAACATGGTTAACGTTCTGTTTGGTTAGACTGATAGCGGGTTCCCGGAAATCCGAATTTCCGTAGGCCGGGTATTCCTGCCGAACTGTCTCGAGACAAAAAGCTGGATTGTCTGCATAAACATGACAGCTGGCGGGGGTTGGTACATCATACTGCTGCAAATGGGAAAAATCGCTTCGATGCCTTATTGCTTTGCCAAAATAGAGATGACCTAGCTGCCCATTCTTCATCACGTGGAAAATGTAGCTTACCTGACCATTTGTCAAATGAAATTGCTGTTTTTCTAAATTCGTATGTATTTGCATAAAACTTCACCTTCTTCTAAATGAATGTTGTTTTGAAAATAGGGGGTTCATCATAAAAACCCCCTATAAATCTCCTATATCATTGAACTAATAAGGTTCCATCTTCATTAACAAACTCAATTGTATAAGTTTCCTTATGTTTACGATCCTCAGAGGTTACGATAATTTCCGCTTTGCCAGGCAAAGATTCAGGAAGGTTGATTTGTGCATCCGCGAAAAGGTCATTTGTAATTGCCTTTATATTTAAATCCTTATGCACCCGGCCATTCATTTCCACTTGATAGGTGAAGGTATCGGCTTTAAAGTCTTTAAGTGGCTGCCCATTAATCAAAACATTTTCAAGCGTCGCATCCTCCCCTGCACTTGGAACAGAAGATTCTCCAACACCCCATACCATTAGTTCTGAAATGGCTATACATGTGTTCGGCATTGCCTGCATCATTGCCCGAATCTTTGAAGTTTTGAGAGGCTCAAACGAAAGATTGATTTCTTTTTTAGCCGCCACCTCAGTTTGCGTCCCTTCAATATCAACCCATGCACTGCCATTCCAATATTGCAGCACGAATGATTGTGCTGGTCTCGTACCGCCGCCATCATCATAGAAATGGAAATCTACTTTTGAAATGGTCTCTTCTTTGCCAAAATCAATCGCAACCCAGTCTTCTTTTCTCCAATTGTTTGGATCCCAGTTCGTCCAGCGGACACTGGAGATAATTCCATCATTTATGTTTGCGGCTCTGTCGTACATTCCCGTGAAGGAAGCACTTGCTTTCGGGAACTCATTTCCAGATATCTTCAAGGCAAGGTTTTTCAAAGCGGGCTTTACAACTTGGACCTCTGCAAATGCTTTAACTGGGCTGTCTGGATTTTTTCCTCTCACTGTAAATTTGCCTAGACCCGCATAAAGCGAAGGATCGATTTCATCCCATAGAATTGCCACCTTACCGTGAGAACCGTTGGTTAATTTGGCGGTTGCTTCTTTTGGTAAAATTGGTGCCGCACCTGGTGTCGTTTTAACTTTGACAGGCTCGATACTCTCAATCTTAGAAACTATTACCGTTGCAATGGCCTTTATTTTTGTACCTTCTACCTGTCCCTCAACTGTAAAGACATTTTCTCGATCATAGAGGGCTGGATCAATTTCATTCCAAACGACACCTTTCAAAACTCGATCCCCATCACCGTATACTGCCGTTACTTCATTAGGCAGAATGGGTGCCGTTTTTTTCTTTGGCACAACAACCTCTACCGGTTCAATCTTGGAAATTCCCGCTTTAACCAGCTTCCATACCTGATTATTTCCGGCATTCGGCAGCCACACCGTTGCCCGGGCATCCTCGGCTTTGGATTGTCCGCCTATCTCAAGCAGTTTGCCATCTTGTACATTGACAAATGTATATTCTCCATTTCCATAAGTTGATAGAATCCATTTTTGACTTGGTTGATCCTCATCCTTCTGCAAAATAGCCGAACCGTTTTCGATACCAAGTACCTTACCGCTTGCCGGATGAACAATTTGATAGATCTCCTTGTTGCTGTTGCCATTTGTGACTTTTTGAATTCTCCAGCTTTGACTATCTTTTTCATGAACCTTCGTTTTTTGTACAATCGCTGCTTGATTCTGGGCGATCTCAAGTACTTTCCCGCTGTTTTTATTGATGATATTGTAGTCATCGGAATCCACAACACTTTGATCCGGGGCAACGCCGGATACCTTTGAAACTACAAAAGTAGTAATCGATTGAGGTTTAACGACAACTGATAACTTTTTATCCGAGATTTTTATGGCAGATCCCTTAGCAATATTATCCGTTGCTGACGTTACATAAGGAACAGCTTCCGCATTATCTTTTACAGTTTCAAATCCTGATAAGTCAAAGTTCAGCGCCTTTTCCTCTGTCGTGCTGTTTGTATAAACTAAGACAAGTGATTCATCCTGTTTATTGATGGCTGCTAATGTACTGCTGCTGTTCGAATTGATGACTTGAGAACCTGGACGGATAAATTTGCTGTAGTTCCCCATTGCATAGTATTTTTTATTTTTATAAATTTTTACATTGCTGAAATCCTTAGGATCAAAGTCCACTTGGATTAGTCCCCAGTTTGCATTTTCGTGTTCTGGATTCATATTGACTTCATCTTCAATTGCCTGCCATAGCACCCATGCCTCTGGTTCAAGCTTTTGAATATCACTGGTAATTCGTTCAGACAGGCCAAGGCCTGTTCGAATATCGGTATGACTTTGTCCGATGCCTCCCGGACTAAGATCCACCTCTGACATCCACAATCTCTTGCCAGAAGATTTGGCAATATCCCGCACACCTACTTGCTGTTCAGGCCAGTACGTATGTACATTTAATTGCCCGATATTGGAGCGTGTTTCAGCATTATATTGCTCCCAGTTTTCTCTAAATCTTTGTGGATGTGTCTCATCCATAGCAGAAACAACCGTACTAAGTTGTTTTTCATCTAACTGTTTTTTAACCTCATTTATGATTTTCGACTGAGAAGCACGGGACCAGTTAGAGCCTTCCTGTCTGCCCTTTGCGCCCCAATAGCCAGTGAAAGGCTCATTAATTGGGGAAAGCGTTTTAAATTCAACATCTAAATCTTTTTGTAAATGATCAACGACTGTTGTTAAGTATGTTGCAAAGTTTTCGAACTGATCTGCTTTTAAATTGTCGTCCCATGAGTTCCAATTGCCAGATACATATCCACTTTGAGTCATAAAATATGGAGCTGAATTGGAGAAGGCTTCGAACGTGTCTGCACCCCTTGATTTGGCAGCCTCCAGCCACCAGCGCTGATTTGCATCCGCGTCCCAGTTCCAATGATCTGGATTCTTTGGATCCCACCAATTCGCTTGTTCCTTCCAGCCAGTTGTGTTTCCTTGTGGAGGACCAAATTCTGCCGGACGATTCCAGTAGCCGGGAACCGCCCCGCCTTTACGCATATATGGTGCCGTCTCCGGCGAATCACCACCGCCAATATTATAGCGGGCAATATTAAAATTCAGCCCATCTTTCCCGAAGAGATCATCTGCCAGCTCATTTCTAAGTTCATCCGGCCAGCCTCCAGTAACATTTGCAAACCAGACAAGCGCTGTTCCCCAGCCATCAAAAGGCTCATGCTGATAGCTTGGGTCTAATTCAATCGTTTCTATATTAGAATTTACTTCAACAGAATTTTCCTCAGCATAAGTCTTCTTCGTTATAGCAGGTGAAACCACCCCCATGACAAGCAATACAATCATGCAATAGGCAGATATTTTTCTTCCAAACCCCTTTGGCAACATACACAAATCCTCCCCTTTAATAGTTCTGACATACATCTCCTGACAGTTAAGGAATTCGATGTTTACTCAAAGATGGATGATACTAAATCTTTCATATCCTTGACTGATGTCCATAATTCCGGGCATTACGGAAACAGTAGTGTAATAATTCAGATCATGACACCACCCCCTATATACAGAGAGTCACTCCAAATCCTTTCTAAAAAATGGTCAATCTATTAGTGGAGCACTCATTTATATTTTCAAAAAATACTATACTAGGGTAAGGTTTATTCCATTTTGATAAAATACTAATCCAGTAAAGAGTCCAGATCGAACTCTTTACTAGTCATTATCGTTTTGAAATACTTAAATCCGATGAATCATAAACTCAAATTCCATATCCTGTTCTGCGTGAATGAGATGTTCGTCGTGAACTGGTGCACCCCAGCTGTCATCCCCGCCGACGCCCATCTGCCTGCCGGCTACCGTCACCACGGTATAATGAACATTCGGCAGCTCGAAAACATGCTGAGCATTCTCAAGCTCAAATGGTGTATAAGGTGATAAATTGCATTCAAGCGGTTCTGTCACTGAAGAAATTCGGATTCCTTTTCCCTCTTTGTCTGTCACGCTCACACGGCGTACTCCGGTTCGGTTGCCTGATTCCTGCGGCATCACATAGCCGGAAAGATTATCAGCTACATGATTTTTAAAAATACCTAATCTTGCTCCCTTGTTTCGGTCTGAGTAATTCTCTTCTGGCCCCATCGCATACCATTCAAGCTGGTCATAATTAGCCGGAAGCTTAAAGGACACCGCAAAAATCGGCAGCTGCGGTAATTTCTCAGCACCTTTATACTTAGATCGAACCTTGACGCTTCCATCTGGATAAACAGTGTAAACAGTAATTACTTCAATATCATCATTAATTGAGAACTTATAAGTAAACCCAACGCTTACATGACCGCCCTTTTCCTCCAATTCGATCTTTACACACTTTCGAGCCAGGCTCGCAGCGTACCAAAGCCCGGAATGGTAGCTCTGGGAAAAGCCACGATCATTATCCGTTGTCGCTCTCCAGAATAATGGTGCCGGTGGAAGAGCAATCATTTCTCTGCCAGCATAGTTCAGTGAAATTAAACTTCCAGCTTGCTTCGAAAACATCACCGTAAAATCCCGGCCGTGAACACCAATATTGACGTCACCATTGACTGCCCTCAACTCTCCCCTAACAGGAACAGTTTTCCTTGAACCCGACTGATATACAAACTGTCCAAATGCAATCTCATACCCTGCATCTGCCCAAAGTGTGTCTTCCTGCAGCTTTAGTGATGCTTGAACAGAATACTCACCCGAAATGGTATCAATGTTATCAGGGAAATTGAATTTATAGTACCTCTGACTTTGAGGTTCTACAGCCGCTTCAAGAGTGTTTCGGTACAATTCCTCGCCCTCAAAGAAAAGAGCATATTCAAGCACAAAGTCTTCTGTATTGGAGAACAGGCTTTCATTTTTGATTGTAACCCCGTTCTTATCCGGTAACAGCTTGAAGTATTGATATAAAAATTTTACTTCCTGCATTTTTGGTGAAAGCTCACGATTCGCATACACAATGCCATTCGTACAGAAGCCGTAATCAGTCGGACGATCTCCAAAATCCCCCCCGTAAGCAAGGAACTCCCTGCCGTAACGGTCATTCTTATAAATCGCCTGATCAATGTAATCCCAAATAAATCCGCCTTGGTACATTGGATATTTTTTCTCTAAGTCCGTATATTTGTACATGCCGCCAAGCGAATTTCCCATTGCATGCATGTACTCACAGCTAATATAAGGCTTTTCTGGGTTTTCTGTTAAATACTTTTCGATGTCCGCAGGCTTTGCATACATCCGGCTTTCCATATCACTTGTATCATTGTAAGCGCGATTGTGAAATACACCTTCATAATGGACAAGCCGGCTTGGGTCTGCCTTCTTAAAATATTTTGAGACATTAAGGATGACCTCCCCGGCATAAGATTCATTGCCACATGACCAAATCAAAATGGATGGGTGATTCTTATCCCGCTCAACCATCGAGATCGCACGGTCCATGACGATGGCCTCCCATTCCGGCTTATTGCCCGGAATGTTCCAGGATGGTTCAACTGCCCCCATCTTTTGCCATGATCCATGTGTTTCCAAATTCATCTCGTCGATGACATAGACCCCATATTCATCACATAACTCGTACCAGTAGCTTTGATTCGGATAATGCGAGGTGCGAACTGCATTGATATTGTGACGCTTCAGGGTTTTAATATCCCACAGCATATCTTCCTTTGTAATCGCCCGGCCGCTGCGCGGATTAAATTCGTGACGGTTTACTCCTTTAAACACAAGCCGTTTCCCATTTAAGCACATTATCTTATCCACAAGTTCAAACCGTCTAAAGCCGACCTTTTGGGGTACTGACTCTGCCAAGCTGCCAGTTACATTAAAGAGTTGAATATATAATTTGTATAAATATGGACTCTCCGCATTCCAAAGCTCTGGATTGTCCAGTTGGAATGTTACTTTCCATTTGCCATTAAGCTGTTCACCATGTGTGCTCGCTACCTGAACTCCATTGGCATCAACTAATTCCGCGGTGATTTTGGACGCAGTCCCTTGAATCTTGATATCCGCAGCAAGTGTACCTTTTGTAAAAGTTGAGTCCAACTCCGGACGAACATGTAAATCTGTTACGTGTACCTCCGGAACGGTATATAGAAAGACATCACGGAAAATACCTGAAAATCTCCAAAAGTCCTGATCTTCCAGCCAGCTGCCAGTGCTTCTTTGGTAGACCTCTACCGCAAGCTTATTTTCTCCTTCTACAAGATAAGGAGTAAGCTCAAACTCTGCAGGGGTAAATGAGTCCTCACTATAGCCGACAAATTCACCATTTAACCACACGAAGAAGGCAGATTCCACTCCTTGAAAGGATATATAAACCGGCTTATTTTGCATATTGGCTGGAATATTAAAAAATTTCACATAGCTGCCCACTGGATTATGATCCACAGGAATTTCCGGCGGACGGATTTCATTGTGCCCATCCCAAGGGTACATCGTATTTACATATTGCATTTTCCCATACCCTTGGAGCTGAATATGTCCAGGAACGGAGATATTTCCCCAGCCAGAGCAGTTGAATTCGGGCTTATAAAAATCTGCCGGACGGCTGTTCGGATTGACACTGTAGGTAAATTTCCAGTCTCCGTTTAAACCATGACGCCACTTCATTGAGGCTGCATTTTTCGCTTCTTCCATTGTCTCGTAATAATAGTGATCCGAGTGTGCAGGGAGACAGTTAACAGCGAAAACATTTAAATCTGTCAGCCAGTCTAATGATGGAATGGTTTTCATTTTTTTAGAAATCGTTGACATGATCTAGTACACTTCCTAACTATTTTTATTCCACTATTTCACAGACCCCATCATTCCGGCAACAAAATGTTTTTGCATTATAAAGAAAATAAGCGCTGCCGGCAGGGTTGCAATTACTATCGCGGTCATAATTACTCCAAAGTCAGGAGAGTAGCTTGAGCCAAGGTTAGAAATCAGCAGAGGAATCGTCTGATTTTCAGGAGATTGCAAGATAACAAGCGGCCATAGATAGCTGTTCCAGCTGGCCATGAACGTAATAATTGCTGCTGCTGCATAGGTTGTTTTCATCGTTGGAACATAAATTCTAAAAAAGACACCCAATTCGGTTAATCCATCAATTCTTCCTGCCTCCAGTATTTCCTTCGGAAACATTTTTGTGCTTTGCCGAAAGAAAAAGATAAGAAAAGCAGTGGTAACGGTTGGCAAGATAACGGCCGCCAATGTATCAATACCAATCATCGGAACCGATTGTGATATTGTCCCAAACATCCGGAATAACGGAACCATTAGCGCTGCAAAAGGAATCATCATGGAAAGAAGCAAAAAGTTGAATAAAAAGTCTTTTGTCCTGCTTTTAAAAATTTCAAATCCATAGCCCGCCAAGGAGGCAATCAGCATCGCAAGAACTGTTGTAATAAGCGAGATTTTGGTTGAGTTGACTAATGCTGGGATAAGATCGACTGTATCCAACAGGTTTTGAAGATTCTCGATAAAATGAGTTCCTGGCAGTAATCTTCCCTTCGTTACATCCACAGACTTGTTGGTAGAACTAACAATCATCCATAAAAATGGGAATATCGAAACAATGGAAGCGATAATAAGGACTGTATAGCTAAAGATCCGTTTACTCATTTTTATCACCTGCCACTTTAAACTGAATAATCGAGAAGATGACAATCATAATGACAATGGCATACGAAACTGTAGCTGCATAGCCAAAATCAGGAGTATATTTAAACGATAAATTATAGATGTATTGAGAAATCGTCATCGTTGCATTTCCTGGCCCGCCTTTGGTAATATTCATGACTTCATCAAACAATTGAAGCGTACCAATGGTTGAGGTAATCGATGTAAATAGGATAATAGGCTTCAGCATTGGAATCGTAATTTTGAAGAATTGCTGGATTGATGAAGCTCCATCGATTTTCGCTGCTTCATATATGGATTCATCGACGTTTTGCAGTGCAGATAAATAAAAGATCATGTTATAGCCAGTCCATCTCCACGTAATCGCGACGATGATCGCAATTTTTGCCCAGAAGGGGTCTGTCAGCCACTGAATCGGTTCAGAAATAAGCGAAAGCTTCATTAACATAATGTTGATAATGCCATCCTGTCCGAACAAATACTTAAAGATAACCGAATAAGCGACAAGCGAGGTTACGCAGGGAAGGAAAATAGCAGTTCGGAATAATCCCTTATACTTCAGCGTTTTATTATTCAGTAAAACAGAAAGAAATAAAGCAAGAATAATCATGATAGGCACTTGAATGACGAGATAAATAACAGTATTTTTCACTGTTGTTAAGAATGTCGGATCCTTCAATAACCGTGCATAATTATCAAGACCTGTAAAGGTTAGATTCGCGCCAGTACCAGATTGAAAGGATAAGATAAGTGCTTGAACCATTGGATAGAAATAAAAAATAAAAATCATGACGGATGCAATCGTCACAAAGGACCAGCCGATTGCAGTATTTTTCGCTCGAATTTTTCGGCCTGATTTTGCCGTTTTCAGCGCCTGGTTTTGATTGACTTTAGCTGTTATCACTTCGATCGACTCCTTACCTTGTCAATAAAAGAAACAGCCTCAGAACGAATCGCCTGATCAAACAGTTAGCTCCGTTACCGTTAAACCGTATAGGAGAAGCCGGCGAATTTCCGAGGCTTACTTCTTTATTATTTTTTTAGATGTTAGTTTTATTTAATTTGTTCTTCGGCTTGTTTTTGAGCGTCTTCTAACACCTTATCAAGGTCTTTTCCTTTAAGGTAGTCCTGCATTCCAACAGCTAAAATATCTTCAATGGCATACGTATGCAAACCATAGTTTACTTGTGGAATTTGCTCAGTCCAGTTAGCAAAATCAGTAATGATTTTTTGTCCTCCAAAGAAATCATCGGATGCCTTATAGGCTTCGCCTTCTGCAGCTGGCTTGTAGGTACCAATGGCACCGATTTCTTTATTCAAAGTCTGGTAGAAGTCAACATTGGAACCAAAGGTTTTAGCAAGGAAATCAACTGCTTTTTCTTTTCCTGGAACGTTAAGGACGTACCAAGAGCTTCCACCTAAGTTTGATGCGTTTACCGAACTTGCAATTCCAGATTGTTTTGGCATTGGCACAACTGCCCATTTGCCAGATTGGGAGGCCTCAGACTTAATGGATGGTGTAATCCAGTTCCCAGTTGGAACAGTTGCAACATCCCCGCTGTTAAATCCTGCGACAAACTGGCTCCAGTCAGAAACAGGTTTCACTAAATCAGCGTCTAAAATTTCTTTGTATGTTTTGAATGCTTCTTTTAAAGCTGCATTTCCAGCTAAGTCAGGTGTAACCCCATCCTTCTTTAAGTACCAAGCACCGCTTGTCTGAATCATCATGCGGATAAGTCCAAGGTCTTTCGGATCCTGTGTCAGCATGACTTTACCAGTTGCTTCTTTTACCTTTTTACCAATCTCAATATACTTATTCCAGTCGATATTTTGTAAATCAGATACTTTGTAGCCGGCTTTTTCTAAATAATCCGTTCTTACATATAATCCAGTTACGCCAGTGTCGAATGGAAGTCCATAGTTTTTGCCGTCCAAACTGGTTGGAGCCATTTTATACTGAGCAAAGTCTTCTGGTTTGAAAGAACCGGTCAGTTCCTGGAACATGTCCGGATAGGCTTTCAAGAAGCTTTGCGCCCGATAATCCTCAATCAACACAATATTCGGCAAGCCTTTCGTCGTTCCAGAGCTTAAGCTGGTGTTTAGCTTTTGAACGATGTCTGCCTGAGCGTTTTCAACCACTTTAATCTTAAGATCAGTGTTTTCAGATTTATAGGCTTCTTTTGCCAGATTCATCGCTTTAATGTTAAAATTCGGGTCCCATGCCCATACAGTAATTTCCTTCGTATCTTTTGACTCGCCTGAAGCTTGTTTATTCTTTGATCCAGAAGAACAAGCAGTTAAAAGTAAAATACTTACTAAAAATAGTGCTAATACTTTTTTCATTCGATATTCCCCCCAAGCTTATCTAATGTGTTTTTGTAAGCGTTATCTCCTTACATGTACTATCGTAGCACCTGCTGGGGCTTTACCGTTAGGACGATATTTTTTAGAGTTGGTAATATTTTTGCGAGTTGAATGCGCTTCCATCTTTCTAAATTTGTACTATTTTTAGATTCTATGATTTTTTTTATTAGTTCGAACAAGGAAGTGTGATCCGTACTTTCGTCCCTTCGCCAAGCTCACTCGAAATGGTTACACCGAATGCTTCCCCATAAATAAGCTGAATGCGTTCATGGACATTCCGTACACCAATGCCGGAAAAAAGCGCCTGCTTCCGTCTTGTATTTGGAAGGTTAGTTTCCGCTGAAACTTCCATTCCGTCTCCGGTATCGACCACTTCGCAAATTAGATTGGCCCCCTCCTCCCAAACAAGAACATTGATATACCCATTAGCCTTTTTATTAAAACCATGAAAGAAAGAATTTTCCATGAAAGGCTGTAAAATTAGTTTCGGGATTTGATAATCCCTGCAGTCCGGTGAAATGAAATAGTTTACTTTTATTCGGTCCCCATATCGTTTTTGATTGATTAACACGTAATTTTTTAAGTTCTCTAATTCCTGTTGAACTGTAATGGTTTCACTGACATTACCAATTGTATTCTGCAGCAAGGATATCAGGGCATTAATAACTGCCTCTGTTTCTTCCTTCACACCCTGCTGAACCATGAATTTAATGGAAGTCAATGTATTGTATAAGAAATGTGGATTAATTTGCTGCTGTAGGGCAGCCAGTTCGGCGTTACGCTGTTGTTTCTGCGCAAAAACCAGTTGTTCAACATAATCATGCAGTTCATCAAGCATTGAGTTAAAGGCATTGCCAATTTGTCTTGTTTCATACGTGCCGGTAACAGCAACATATTGGTCGAAGTTGTGTTTCGGAGCATTTCCAATTTGCTTCACCAGTTTCGAAAGCGAATTTGTTACTCGTCTAGAGGCTAAAAACACGATAATCAGGGCTGCAAAAACAATTCCCATCGAGATCAGGACAATCGCCTTTTTATTAATCAGATCGCCGATTGCCTTTTGTTTATCAATGATATTAAAAAGGAACATATCGAATGATGGAAGGTATTCCATCGTGATAATTTGATCCTTTCCCATGAATTTTTCGATCGTGTAATCTTTTGATCCTTTTTCAATTTTAGCTGCATAGTTTACAAGCTGCTCATCTTTTTTCCCAATGAGCTTCGATATGTTACTCGACACAATCACTCCCTGCCTGTCTGCCATGACAACATTATTTCCAGGTGTGGTGTAGCTCGAGTAAAACTTTCTGAACTCTCTCTCTTGAATTGCAAAATACATTGAACCATAAATCGTTCCTGATAAACGGTCCATCAGTGCTTTGGAGGCAACAATGACATTTCCATCACCATCCTCTGAAGTCTGGACTAATCGGTGGTCATACTGATACAAGAGCCTTTTCGGGTTGTTAAACGTATTACGAGTCAGATGACTATACTTTAATTCTTCATCTGATATTGGCCAGTACCTGCGATCAGTTGCGTAGCTTAGCCCATTTTTCCCGGTAACAATGATTTCAACTTCATAGGCGTCTAAATTGGATTGAATATGTTCCATTTGCTGGCCTATCGTAAAAATGGCATTCATTTTTTCCGTATTGGAGCCTTCCTCCGTTAGGATTTTCTTGAGATTGCCACTTTGCAGGAGGTTGTTTGACGCAATTACGATTGAATAATGAAACGACTCGAAGCTCTCTTTTACTTGATTCATCACTTTCGAGTTCGTAATACTGAACTTTTCAAAAAAGAATTGCTCCGACATGCGAATGGTCATCCACGTGATTGTGATGGAAACGATTACAACCATGAGAACTGTAATGAGGAACATAATGATAAACAGGTTGTTATGTTTAAAACGATTTGGAATAAGTCTCATGAATATCAACTCTTATCTTAAGGTTTGTTTTCGTTTGTATTGGCTCGGTGATACTCCCTTAATTTTCTTAAATACCTTACAAAAATAACTATGATCCGAGTAGCCGACCAATCCGCTGATTTCAGAAATGGATACCGTCCCTTGAATAAGCAGTTTAGCCGCTTCCTCAATCCGAATCTTATTCAAATATTCAATAAACCCTTCATTATTATGGGTTGAAAAATAGTTTGATAGATACGAAGGATTAAAATGAAATTGTTTGGCGACATCCTTCAGGGTAATCGGTTCTGCATAATGGGTCCTTATATACTCCATTATCTTTTTCATATTTAGATTGTCAGGCTGAGATTGGGTCGAAAATATACATGTCTTTGCTTCCTCGATAAACTTATTCAACAGGGCAGCAGCCTCATCCGCATTGCCCGCATCTTCAATGGATTTAAAATACGAATATCTGGCATTCTCTAATTCTTTCACGTTATATTCCATATTACTTAGCAGAATGGTTATGTTAAAAATAATGTTTCCAAAGAAAGCTTTATATTCATAAACATCTGTTGTGTAACTCTTTGATAACAAACCAACATGTTCAAGTAAATATCGGAATGCCTCATCGAAATTCTTCAGTTTAAATTCTTCTGTAAACCAATCCAAATTGAAACTTTCCTGCTTGATCGGCAATTCCGGCAAATCCCGTTTCGTTAAGAATTGCTTATGAGGGAAATAAAAACGATAGTTTATCAGCTTTAACAGATTTTCTTTGTAGATGGTTCCTATTTGAGAAAGTTCAATGAATTCTTCTGACAGCACCAAACTAATCCCTGGATTCGCTTCTGCAAATGAGCTAGCCAAGCCTATGACTTGGTCCATATTTTCTTTGTTCACATTCAATAAAAGCACATGGATATTTTGGTCAAATTGAAATGAGTAGTGTGCCGCTTGATCGATATAATGGGGTATTGCCTCCTCCAATTTTGATTGAATGTCAGTACTGAGCGTCTTTAAGTCAACACCCAATAGACAGTATTGGCTGTATGGAAAAGCATTTAACACTGAATCCATATCATAAATTGCTTCATATCCTGAAACCAGCTTATGAATGATTTGTCCTAAATAGAGTCGAGCATCCGTATTCCTGGCCACTTTCTGAAACGCTGGAATGCGGCTTGATGCTGTCTTCAATGCTTTTAATAAGTTTTGTGCATCCAGCTTCGGCTTCAAAATGTAATCAACCACACCATTTTGGAAAGTGGAGCGAACATAGTCGAATTCGCCGAAACTGCTCAGGATGATGATTTCGATTTGAGGGTATTTTTCCTTGACGATTCTTGTTAATTCTTCGCCATCCATGATGGGCATGACAATATCGGTAATAATGATATGGGGATTCGTCGACTCTATTAATGCAAGAGCTTCCTGCCCGTTTGAAGCCTCCCCCACAATC
Source organism: Neobacillus sp. NRS-1170 (assembly GCF_050468025.1). Lineage (NCBI taxonomy): Bacteria > Bacillati > Bacillota > Bacilli > Caryophanales > Bacillaceae > Neobacillus > Neobacillus sp. NRS-1170. The sequence continues at coordinate 38,393 of NZ_JBITPF010000019.1, forward strand.
AAGAAACCTTCCTGTTCCCAATCAATATAATGTTTTATCCCTTGCCTGATTAGCATTTCGTCGTCAACAATCAGCGTTCTGCATCGTTCCCCAACTGTCATTTCTATCCCTCCAGATGGCAGCATGTAATCATGTACTTGTTCTTATCATTTTAATATATAACTACCATCCTTAAATAGATTTTTAAATATTATCAATTAAAGAGCTGAAAATTTTAAAAAACGGTTTACAAAAAAAGAACTTTGTTAATCCCTTGTGTAGGATTGGCAAAGTTCTCTGCGTGGCTCTATTTAATCAAACGTTTGATTAGTTTTATTTAATTCTTTATTTACCCTTTAAGTAGGAATTCATTACCATCTTCATCGCTAAAATGAACAAAGGTGCCCCATTGCATTTCCTTCGGCTCATCTTTAAATACAACACCGTTTGCTTTCATTTTTTCATATGTACCCATTACATCTTCACAGTTAAAAACGATGGATGACTTCATGCTTTCATGTCCTGGCATCATGGATTTTGGATAAAGCACTAAGTGTGATTGGGCATTAGCAGGGGCTACTTCGAGCCAAAAGGCATTTGGTCCCATTGGAAATTCCGCTTTCACTTCAAAACCAACCTTCTCCGTCCAAAATTCTTTTGCTTTTTGTTGATCGTCTACATAAATCGCGACCGTTGCAATATTTGAAATCATCTTTGTTTCCTCCTAGGAATTTTTGCTTTCTCCCTTATTTAATCAAACGTTTAATTAGTTTTTCAATTGCTGATTTCAAAGTTTCCAACAAACTCTTATTTACCAATGGTTCAGGTGGATTTAATCAAACGCTTGATTAGTTTTCTTCCTTTGTAATGATTCCCATAAATCAAGTGTTGGACTCTATTATTTAATCAAACGTTTGATTAGTTTTCTTCATGTGTAAGCCTATTTAATCAAACGTTTGATTAGTTTCGTATTATTCCTATTTGAGACCAAATGGAATCCTCACAATAAAGGTGCTTCCCCTTCCAATCTCGCTGGATACTTTGATGGTCCCTTTATGGGTATCCACAATCCATTTGGCGATGGAAAGTCCCAACCCGTGTCCGCCCATCTGCCTGGAGCGTGACTTATCAGATCGGTAAAAGCGTTCGAAAATTCGCTTGATCTCCTCTCGCACAATACCAATTCCAGTATCCTGAACAGCTATACCTAACTCCTGTCCTTCTCCTGAAAGGAATAACTTGACTTTCCCGTCATTTGGCGTGTATTTAATCGCGTTGTCTAATAGAATATATAAAAGCTGTGAGAGCCGTTCGGGATCTCCCACCGCCAACAGTGTTGCTGGTGATTCCAGGCTTAGCGAAATTTGTTTTGCCGCAGCCAGCGGACTTACAGATTCCAAGGCTTTATCTGCATATGGACGAAAATCAAAGGTTTCAGTTTTCAGTTCGAATGTATTCGAATCAGACCTGGCAAGAGTCAATAGATCACTAACCAAATGGGTCATCCGCTTTACTTCCTGCCTCATATTCGTAAGCATTTTCCCAGAAAAGTCCTCTTTTTGCGGTTCAATCGTCATTTCCATCGCATCAATCGATGAGAGCAGAACACTTAAAGGTGTCCTCAGTTCATGAGAGGCATCTGCGACAAATTCCCTTTGCCTTGAAAAGGCTCCGCTGATCGGAACCATCGCTCTTTTCGACATGGACGTACTAATAGCGATTGAAATTCCGAAAAAGATCGCACCCAGTGCAACTAGAATAATGAGTACCCAGTGAAACAATTGATAGACAAATGATATGTCTTTTCCTGCATAAAGCTGACCAATGAATTGTCCTTTATAATAAATGGGCTTACTGGCAATGATTAAGCGGATATCCTGATTCGCCGCAGTAGGATGGAATTCGCCCTTATTGCCCCTACTCTCCATACGTAGAGTTTTCTTCTGTACATCATTTTGATGACCTTCCTGAAGTATGCGGAGAATATCGGGCCTGATGCGGTGATTAGCCTCATGTCCCATCATCATTTCGCCATTAGCGCCTACTACATAATAGAAATATTGATTTACTCCAGCGAAGACAACCTCTTGATTTTGCAAGTCATGGAAATCCGTTTGGTTATTTTTCAATAAATATTCTTCAATGTAGGCGGCTTCCTGATTTACTAAAGTTTGAAGCTCCTTTTCTTGATTTTGCATGATTACAAAATGGAGCACAAAATACACGATGACGATAAATAGGATGAGAAATAACATCAAAATTCCGCTATAAATCCGAGTAAGTTTGCCTTGTGTGCTCTTAAAGACATCCTTTTCCCTATGGCTGGTAATTGAGCGAATGAATGATAATGGGTTAAGATTCAAATTTATACCCTACCCCTCTAATGCTTTGCAGCCGTTCTTGTTTTCCAAGTGGAACCAGCTTTTTGCGGATCAATTTGACGGTCGCATCAATCGTTTTCATGGCCACATCCGCATCAAAACCCCAAATTCGCTCGAGTATGACCTCGCGTGGCAGGACTTGTCCCTTATTTTGCACCAATAAATCCAAAAGCTGAAATTCACGGGGACTTAATAGAATCTCCTTTCCCCTTGAACGTACGACGTGGCTCATCCGATTCAGAATCAAATCTTCCATTTCAACTTCTTCTTCTAAAATTGGAGCATAGTTGCGGCGGGAAAGTGCCCGCAACCGAGCCAGCAGCTCGTCAATTTCAAACGGTTTGACGAGATAATCATCAGCACCGGAATCCAGTCCTTCGATTCGATCCTGAACTGAATCCTTTGCCGTTAACATGAGAATCGCACCGGAATAACCGTTTTTTCTTAGTCGCCTGCAGATCTCTACTCCACTCCCGTTTGGCATCATCCAGTCCATGATTATGACATCATAAGGTAAGGAGGTGGCATAATAGTAAGCATCATCCCCTTCCTGAACCCACTCAACCTTGTATCCGGCTTTCTTCTTTAACATATATACAATTAATTCACCTAGGCGTGAATCATCCTCTGTTAGTAATATATTCATTCGCTAAGACTCCTTAAAGAGTTTTTTCTATACAACTAAAACATAACTTAGCAAGCTTAAAATTAACTTAAAAAGAGCACCTCCTCAGGTGCTCTTTTTTCTACTAAATTGTTACTTTTTCATTTTTTAATTTTTCAATTTCGTTATTTAATTCTTCATCGTTAATGAAATTATCATAGGCTGTATCAAATTGTGCTAAAGGCGCGGCGAATTGGCTGCCTGCTTGTACTTCTGCTTCCATTAACAAAATCCTTTCTTCGGCACGAGCTACCCCTCTTGCAATCGTGTCAGTTTGGAAGGAAACAGTTGCTTTCTGAATTTGTTTCATAGATTGTGCCACATTAGCACGAGAGGCTAATAAGATTTTCTTTTGCAGCATTTGATTGTATGTTTCTTTCAACTGGTCCAATTTTTCAACTAAGATTTTCGTCTGTGATTTTACTGCCTCATATTGTTCCTGATAGAGAGCAACCTGCTTTTCTAGGGTGAGTTTTTCCTGCACGGCCAGTTTTGCCATTCCCGCTTCACCTTTTTCTATAGCCAGCTTCGCCTGGCGAGTACGCTTGTCCACTAAAGCCTGCGTTTCAGATATAAGTGCCGCTTGTTTTTTTTCTACAAAAATTTGTCGGGCTAACGCTTTTTGACCTTTTGCAATTTCTTGCTCCATTTCTCTTGAATATTCATTTAACATCGCAATCGGATCTTCGATGCCGTCTAATAATCCGTTAACCTCTGCCATTGCAATTGTTTTTACTCTTCTAAAAATACCCATTTTATTCAGTCTCCTTTTTAGTAATGATATTTTTTTCCCATTGGTCTAAAATCGCTGCATTTTGATTGATGACCGGTGTATGTGAACCCACAATAGATGTGTCTATAAACTGTTTCATTGAAGAAGTTTTTGCTTTTTTTCTAAGCCATCTTACTAGTAGAGCGAGGACAGCTAGTCCAATAAAAATGGCGAGCCATGGGAATCCGCCTTCATGGTGCGGGCCGTTCATGAACTGGTGGTGACCGAAATCTCCGCCTCGTGGTCCCATTCCTTCATGGCCTTGTCCATGCGGACCTCTGGCAAAAGCACTCTGCCCTCCTAAAAGAAAGTGGAGTACATTGATCACCAAAACTGAAGCGGCAATGATGAGACCCCAGAAAACAACTTTGTTCTTTTTCATATATTTTTCCTCCTTTCGTTCCTTGATGTTATGAATTTTAATAGAGAATGGTGAAAACTTGGTGAAAGGAAAGCTAGTTATGGAATTCTTTTTGTAAAAAATAAAATATGAGCATGGATTGTTGGTTCCATTCTTTAAAATTGTGGAGGGATTCTACAATTTTCAGGTTACTTTCTACAAATTTGACTAGGTATTCTACTAATTCCCAAGCCATATTCTACAAATAAAAAGGACCCTCCCGATTTACGGAAAAGTCCTTGAGTGGTGCCCGGCACTATTAACGTACTGTTTCTACACTCTTTGCTTTGGCAATTTCTGCGGCCACATCAACGATCATGTCCTCTTGGCCGCCGACCACTTTACGTTTGCCCAACTCAATTAAAATATCACGTGAATCGATGCCGAACTTGGATGCCGCCCGTTTCGCATGAAGCGCAAAGCTTGAATAAACGCCTGCATAACCAAGCACAAGACTGTCTCTTGTAATCTCTTGTGGAGTTTGTAAAATTGGTGCGACAATCTCTTCTGCCAAATCCATCATTTTATAAACATCTACACCTGTTTTGACACCCATCCGGTCAAGCACGGCAACAAGCACTTCCGTTTGCGTGTTACCTGCCCCGGCGCCTAAACAGCGGACACTTCCATCGATTCTAGTAGCGCCTTCTTCGATCGCCACCAAAGTGTTGGCCATTGCAAGGGAAAGGTTGTTATGACCATGGAAACCAATGTTAACACCTACATGCTGTTTCAAAGCACGGATGCGCTCACGAACCCCATCAGGAAGCAAGGCGCCCGCAGAATCTACTACATAAACCGAGTCTGCTCCATAGCTTTCCATTAATTTTGCTTGCTCTACTAATTTATCAACCGGTGCCATATGGGACATCATCAAAAATCCGACGGTTTCCATCCCTAGTTCCTTCGCAGCATGAATATGCTGGAGGGAAACGTCCGCTTCCGTTACGTGGGTGGCCACACGCGCCATCTTTGCCCCTAATTTCGCTGCTTCCTTTAGGTCCTTAACCGTACCAATACCGGGCAAGAGAAGGACGGCAATTTTAGCCTTGTCTGCAACAGAAACAGCCGCTTCAATTAATTCCAGTTCATTTGTACGGGACAGGCCATACTGTAAGGATGAACCTGCTAAACCGTCACCATGGGATACTTCAATATAAGGAACGCCTGCATCATTTAATGCTTTTGCTACCTTTAAAACCTGGTCGACTGTAAATTGGTGGGCAATGGCATGGCTGCCATCCCTTAATGCTACCTCTGTAATAAAAATATCTCGGGCATTTGTCATTGTGTTGTTCTCCCCTTTCTATTAAACAAGCTGATTCGCTTTTAGATTTTTCGCAAACTCTTCCGCTACCTTTACGCCTGCGGCTGTCATAATGTCCAGGTTTCCGGAGTATTTCGGCAGGTAGTCACCCGCACCTTCAACTTCGATAAAAATAGTCACCTTATTGCCATCAAAAATAGGTTCGGTACGTAGGCGATATCCAGGCACGTAAGACTGAACTGCTTTTTCCATTTCTTTAATAGATTGGGTGATCTTCGCTTCATCCATCGTTCCTTCTTCTACAAGGGCATATACGGTATCACGCATTAATATTGGCGGTTCGGCAGGGTTAAGGATAATGATCGCTTTTCCTTTCTTCGCGCCCCCTACTTCTTCTATTCCTCGTGATGTCGTAACCGTAAATTCATCAATATTAGCACGTGTTCCTGGTCCGGCACTGCGGCTGGAGATGGTTGCAACAATTTCCGCATACTCTACCGGGCTTACGCGGTTAACCGCATGAACCATTGGAATCGTTGCCTGACCACCACAAGTAATCAGGTTGATATTCTCCGCTTCGATATTCGAACCCATATTTACTGATGGAACGACAAATGGTCCTCTTGCTGCCGGAGTCATATCAATCACTTTTTTCCCTGCTTCTTTTAGCAGCTTTGCATGGCGGATGTGGGCTTTTGCTGAGGTGGCATCAAAGACGATATCTGCTAATTCAGGCCGCTCAAGAAATCCTTCTAATCCTGTATCGATACCTGTGTATCCTAATTCTTTGGCACGTCGTAATCCATCCGATTCCGGATCAATACCAATGACAGTCGTGAGTTCCAAAATTTCAGAGCGCCCTAATTTAATCATGAGATCGGTTCCAATATTACCTGAACCAAGAATGGCAACTTTTACTTTTGACATGTTCGTTCTCCTCCTTTAATTTCAAAGAATAATTTATGTAACCGAGCCTACGCGAGCGCAGGTTGGGTTTTATATCCCATATTTGTTGAAATCACTAATGCTGCCTGTTTAATTTCTTTAATCACTTCAGCCAACTTGTCTTCGGTAAGCCTTATTTTTGGTGAGGCACAGCTAATGGCGGCAATGACCTTCCCTTGATGATTAAAAATAGGGGCGGCAACACATTTGAGACCTAATTCAATTTCTTCATCATCGACAGAATAGCCCTGCTCCCGAATGATTTGAAGCTGTTTTTTTATATCAGCTTTGTCCGTCAGGGTATACACGGTAAACGATTCCAAATCCTCGTTCGCTAAAAGTCTATCTATCTCTTCTTCCTCTTGAAAGGCAAGAATAGATTTCCCAACACCTGTACAATGGATTGGAGCTCTTTTACCGATTTGTGAGTAAATTCTTAAGGAACGGGGGCCATCCAATTTTTCAATATAAATGACTTCACCGCGTTCAAATACAACTAGATGGACGGTTTCCATAAGTGATTCGACTAGTTCTTTCATGATTGGTCGAGCAATTTTTCCAATATCAAATTGATTGCTTACTTTGTTTCCAAGCTCGAAAAGCTTTAAGCCAAGCTTATATTTCAAATCATCAGGGTTCTGTTGAAGATACCCTCTATTTTCGAGGGTTTTGATGATTCCATGAATCGTACTTTTGGAAAGGCCGAGCTTTTCACTAATTTCTTTTACACTGAGTTCTTGATTGGAGGCTAAAAACAATTCAAGGACGTCTGCTGCTCTTTCGATGGATTGAATATATCGTTCAGCCATAATTTAACCCTCTCTATTCGACATTATCGAACGCTGTTCGTAAATTTTAACTTATGTCTTTATAGTAACCAGCGGGCAATATATCTGTCAATTCAGAATTATAATTTTTCAAAAAAAAGACCCTTCCGCCAATTCGTGGTGGAAAGGTCTTTAACGTTTTTTATTTTGATAACAAAGCTAACACTGTATCTAAAATTATATTTACACCTTTTTCGCAATCTCCCCAAGTGGTTAGTTCCTCTTCGCAATGGCTTTTTCCGTTAATGCTTGGAACAAACAGCATGGCTGTAGGGACGTAGCTGGCGATGAACTGAGCATCATGGCCGGCGCCGCTGACCATTCGTTTATTGGAATACCCCAATGAGTTTGCGGATTGTTCTAATTGGCTGCAGATTTCCGGTGCAAACCATACGGTGTCACGATCCCAAAGCTTGGTCGTTTTAATCTCACAGCCCTCATTGTCTTTAAAATTTGCCAATCCTTGAATGAAATCTTTAACGGTGCCGACGATTTCCATATCTTTGTGCCGTGCTTCCAGAGTAAAGACCACTTTATTTGGAATGACAGTGTGGATGCTTGGATACACGTTTACTCTTCCAATCGTAAAGACCAAGTCAGGATCTAAAGAACCTAAACGTGTGCGGATTTCATTGATTAAATTATTGGTGGCGAAAAGGGCATCCTTTCTCATATCCATTGGAGTTGTACCAGCGTGGTCGGATTCTCCTGTCACTTCAATCTCATAGCAAGCCATCCCTACGACGCATTCAACGACACCGATTGTAAGTGCTTCCTTTTCGAGAATTGGACCTTGTTCGATATGTAGCTCTAAAAAGGCGGTAGCTTCTTTCAGACGGTTGGCTGCTTCCCCTTCATAGCCAATCGATTTAAGCGCCTCTTCAAATGTAATTCCGTCAGCATCTTTCTTTTTCAGCATGACAGACTTGTCAAACTTACCTGAGAGCACACCTGAAGCCATCATCGAAGGCTCAAACCTTGCTCCTTCTTCATTCGTAAAGTTAACAATGGTAATTGGAATCCGCGGCTTGATGTTATTTTCCACTAATGTTCTCACCACTTCAAGCCCAGTAACAACACCTAAGACACCATCAAAGCGGCCGCCTTTTTTGACGGAATCAAGATGGGAGCCAATTAGAATCGGAGGTTTATTTTCCGTACCCTCAAGTGTGGCATACATGCAGCCCATGTCATCCACCTTGACTGTCATGCCTAATTCCTCGCAGCAGGTCCGAAAATAGTCTCTTACGCGGCGGTCCTCCTCTGATAATGACAGGCGAGTGACCCCATTATTTTCTGTGCTTCCAAAGTTGGCAAATCGTTCCAGTTCCCTTTGCAATCTTTCCCCATTAATCAATAACTTTTGTTTCTGCATTTAAAACACTCCCTTTTAGAAAATGAGTTCAACTATTTTCTTTTAATGTTTATAAATCTCATAGAGTACAAAAGCGGGAAAATTCAGTCATTTTAATCATATCTTGGACGGCCTCCATTTGTCACTAGACAAAATATCAAATCCTTCACGAAAACTGTTTTATAGTTTGTATGATTCACAGTATACTGCCCCTGAATGACACCAATCCGTGCGAAAAGTAACTAAAAACCCATTTGAAGCAAAAAAATATCCTTCATAGGCTTGATGAAGGACAAATATCACTTCGAAATGGTGGAAATTGTCCTTCATTAGGCCGATGAAAGACAAATATCGCTTCGAAACGGGTGAAAATGTCCTTCATAGGGTCGATGAAGGACATTAAACACCTCGAAACCGCGGAAAGTGTCCTTCATAAGGTCGATGAAGGACACTTATGGCTTTGGAACCAAGAAAATTGTCCTTCATTAAAGGACAATTCCCTATGCATTTAATCACTTGTAAAGCCAGTAAATCCCATGGAGGCGGTTGAGAAGGATTCATCCCATTTTTGTTTGCGTTGTTTGTGCTGGTCGGATTTTAGGGCAGCGCATAGACGGGTGATATCAACCTTTTGATCATAATGCCATTCCAGGGCGATGGAGGCATATAGTTCATTGAGCTGGGCATAAGAAAAGTCCGTTGTTGCCTCGATGACTTCCTGAATTTCTTCCTCGGAGAGGATACGATCGATTTTTTTGCGAACCAAATACTGATGACGAAGGTCCTTGGTTGGCAATTTGATCTCATAAGCACGATCAAATCGGCCGGAGCGGTTCATCAGTGCCGGATCAATTTTTTCTGGGTAGTTCGTCGTCCCGATAAGGAAAATCCCCTCTTTTGAAGTCGCCCCATCTAATATGTTTAAGAAAACAGACCGAACACTTGCAGGCATGGAGTCGATGTCCTCAATCACCAATACCATTGGCGTCAATTTTAATACAGAGGTGAACACCTCTTTAATCGTATAGCTCGAGGTGAATTCGGTAATCTGCCAATAGGCGACAGGCGCGTTAATGCTGCTGGCAATGGATTTCACGAGTGTCGTCTTTCCATTCCCTGGCTTCCCGTATAATAGAATCCCCCGCTTGTAGGGAATTTCATAGGTTTTGAAAAACTCGCCGCTCTCGGAGAAGAATTGGTCAATCGAACGGTAGATTTCTTTCTTTAATGAATCCTCTAAAAAGACATCATCTCGGGTTACTAAGCTAGTAATGCTTTCAATCTCAGTCTCCACGCCATCATCCGTATCCGTGAAAACCGTGACGTAATTTTTGATATATTCCCGTTTTCTCTTCAGAACATATTTCAGAAACGACACTAAACAAGCATCATTTTTTGCAAAAATGAGATCTCGGTCCATATCCCCATCACTTTGGAAAATCATCACTCTCGATAATGCCACTCCATAGTTCGGATAGTAGTAAAGCCCGTTTTCTACACGCGGTTTTACAATGAATTCCATCGTTTTATCGGTATGGTTCGACGAAATCGTTTTCGTCTCGCCTTCCTTATAAATATAGCTAATCAGCTGTAATTCCGAAGATTCCTCTTTTAAGTCTTCTTCGAGGATATCCCAAATTTCATTGGAGGTATCTGAATCAGAGTACATTTGAAATTCAATTCCCGTTTCAGCTGCAAGCTTTTCTTGAATAGTAGAAACAATTTTGCCAAAGTCATAATAATATGGCAAGGCTTCTCGGTCTACTTCCCCTATTTGAAAAAGAACATTATTATTTTTCATTCAGTTCTCCTTTTAAAAAATATACACCTTTATTATCCCTCTACTAAGCTAATAGTCTAGTGGATGATTTTAGCATTTCATTCCTCTACAATAGGAACAAAAATCTTCTCATATTGGTAATCCCAATCCGCTTCGTTAATCTTAATGACAGATGCATTTTCAACTGGTTTAAATTTCTCCAGAGATTCAATAGGCCAATTCATTAGGAATGTAAGGAACATTTGAATAAAGGCTGCATGCGTGACAATCACGACATTTTCGTACCGCCCCTGCTGCTTCGCACGTTCTAGGACGGTGTTCATAAACATGGTCGCGCGCAGGTACACATCTGCTAATGATTCTCCATTTTGGTAGCGGAAATAAAATTGTCCTGCTGCTTTAAATTCCTTCTTTGCCTCCGGAGTGCGATTGTTAAAATCGTATAAATTTCCAAACTCCCACTCTCTTAGCAGGGGATTCTGGAAAAATGAAACTTGCTCGGGCAGTAACGAATGAATCGCCTGCGCCGTTTGCATTGTCCGTAAATAGGGAGAACAAAATAGGACAGACTTTTCATTTACTATCTCTTTCATAAATTCAGCTGTCAATTGTGCTTGCTTATGGCCAATCTCGGTCAAACTATGCTGGGAATCATGCGTATGTGCCATCAAGAATCTATCTACATTATGCTCTGCTTCTCCATGGCGAATTAGATAAATATTCATAGTCTCCACCCCTTATGTATTTAATCGCAATCTCGATTATCTTAAAATCTACTTTACCAAGTTCCTAATGATTGGTAAAGGAAGATATCTAAATAATCTGAATTATATATTTGAAAAATCAAGACAAGACGACGGAATTGGCAATAAAAAACTGGATAGCTTTTAAATTGCTATCCAGCATTATTATTAATCTTTTTTTATGCCTCTACGATATCGGGCTGTTGATATACTTCAGTTTCGAATTCACCTGTTGCTTTGCTTGTTAAGACCCCAGCTGTCATGGCTCCACTGACGTTTAAGGCTGTGCGCCCCATGTCGATCAAAGGCTCAACAGAGATTAATAGACCGACAATCGCTACAGGCAGGTTCATGACGGATAGAACAATTAAAGCTGCGAAGGTGGCTCCACCGCCAACACCTGCTACGCCAAATGAACTAATGGCTACTACTAAAATTAGCGTTAGGATGAAGGAAAGACTTGTTGGATCTACCCCTGCTGCAGGTGCTACCATAACAGCTAACATTGCTGGATAAATTCCAGCACAACCATTTTGACCGATGGTAAGCCCGAAGGAGCCGGCAAAGTTGGCAATCCCTTCAGATACGCCTAAATCCTTCGTTTGTGTTTTAATTGTCATCGGCAGCGTTCCGGCACTAGTCCTGGAAGTAAAGGCAAAGGTTAGGGTTGGCAATGCTTTTTTCACATAGTTATACGGGCTAAGTTTTGCTAATGTTAATAGCAATAAATGGACAATAAACATGATGATCAGTGCCACATAGGAGGCAATAACAAACTTACCTAATTTGGCAATGGCATCGTAATCACTTGTAGCTGCTACCCTTGAAATTATCGCAAGGATTCCATATGGCGTCAGCCGGAGAATTAGTGTTACCACCCTCATAGTTATGGAATAAAGCGTATCTATTATTCTCGCAAACGATTCAGCATGCTCTGATTCCCTTCGTTTTACCCCAAGATAAGCAATGCCAACAAAGGCAGCAAAAATGACGACGGCAATGGTAGAGGTCGGACGGGCACCGGTTAGGTCTTGAAACGGATTGCTTGGGATAAGTTCGATAATTTGCTGCGGCAGTGTCATGTTTTCTACACCGGCTACTCTTTCCTCTAACTGAGCATTTCGGGCTTTTTCTGCAACCCCTTCTGTTAACTGAACACCATCAAGGTTAAATCCTAATGCTGATCCAATCCCAATGGCTGCAGCAATTGCAGTGGTTCCAAGCAGAATTCCTATCACTAGGAAACTGATTTTACCTATGTTTTTTGTTAATTTTAGTTTCGTAAACGCTCCAACGATAGATATGAAAACTAGCGGCATCACGACCATTTGCAACAGTTTTACATACCCGTTGCCGACAATGTTAAACCAATCGATTGAACCAGTGGTTACTTCGGATGTTGTTCCATAGATTAAATGAATGAGATAACCAAAAATAATACCTAAACCCAGCGCAGTAAAAACACGCTTTGAAAAGGAAACATGCTTTTTTTGCATCATGAACAAACCAGCCATGAGTAATACCAGAACGGCGATATTCACGATGATTAGAAAGGTATTCATATTGTTCCTCCTCAGCATTTTGTGGAAATTAACAATCCATACATTCCATAAAACAAGTCGGAATTGTAAAATGCGAATTTCATCAAACGTTTGATATCTAATGGATATGCAAGGTATTGCCTTTATATACCAAGCCTTTAGTCCCGTTTAATCAATCGTTTGATTAGTTTTCTTCAATTTGAAAATAAAGAAACTAGAAAGCCTTCTTAGCAGCCCCTGATGTAAATTCGCTGATATTTTGTATTTTTCCGCTGATAAACGACTTGTTATTAGTTTCTGAAACTTTTTATTTGCGAATCGAGTAAAAAGCCAATTCACCAACCATTTAAAATGAAAAAAACTGCCCAAATGGACAGCCCTGATATCTATTTTGTCGATTCCCTAATTAACAATGCTGGTTCTAGTTGTATCCTCACTTTTTCCGTTAAAGGAATTCTGCCTTCGATCTTATCTATTAATATTTCACATGCTTTCCTTCCCATTTCTTCGATTGGAGTAGAAATGGTTGTCAGCGGAGGGTCAATTATCGATCCTAAATATACACCTTCAAACCCGCCAATAGAAATATCCTCTGGGATGGAGAGCTTTAATTTTTTTACAATAATATAAACAAAGGAAGCGGTGATATCATTACATACAAATAAGGCAGTCGGGCGATTGGGTTGCTTTAAACAATCCGTTAATTCCGGATTTTCACCACAAAGCGAATCAGGATTAGTCTGATTATAGTTTGCCAAGTGAAAGGGGACAAACAAACTCTCATTTATGGGAAGCCCGTTATCCTTTAACGCTTGCAGGTATCCCCGTTTTCGATTAACGACTTCTGAGGAAGATTCAAGGTAATCATCATAAACGAAAGCGATATTCTGATGTCCTAAATCAATCAAGTGTTTCGTCATGGAATAGCCGCCAAGAAAATCATCACAAACCACATGATCCGCCTCAAGCTCCTCAAAATATTTCGTATAAAACACAAAGGGAAAATTCGCTTTTTGAAGTTGTTTATAGGTTTCCACTTCATTGCAGTGAAAGGCTAAAAAGCCGTCCACCATCATATTTTTATATCGATCAATAAGTGACTTCTCTACTTTACTATCACATTCAGATGGACCAATGGAAACGGTATAGCCCCTCTCCATTGCATAAGGTATAGCACCCTTAATAAATTGATTTTGATAGTCATCATGTAACAAACCGCCTATTAATAGACCAATTGTATGGGAACGCCCTGAATTTAATCCCTGTGCCATTCGATTTGGAATATACCCTAAATCAGCTGCTATTTCTTTTATTTTATTGGAGGTCCCGGTGCTGATAGATGGGTCATCTCTTAAGGCTAATGAGACCGTCATTTTTGATACTCCGGCAACCTTTGCAATGTCTTCTAATTTCACACGCTTATTAATGGAACTCACTCCCATACCCTTAATGGTAAAATTATTGTATTATATCCTGTTTTTATTGACAATGAGATTAACAGTTTTTGTCACATGATAATTTTTTAAAAATTTAGAATTTCATTGAAAACACTGACAACCTATAATAAAATAAAAGTGTACTTTACCGTTAAAGTAAAACTCATTTTTACACGAGTTTTATTTTTTTATAGTTTTATTTTACCGGTAAATCAAACAATAAATAAGGGGAGTGTAAGGTTTGAAGGCTAAATGGAAAGGTGCGTCTGTTTTAGTTACCAGTGCAGTTTTATTAGGTTCTTCGTTCTACAATATTTCACCGCTAGATGCTATCGCGGGGATTACAGGAAAAATTGATCAGCAATATGGGAAAGACAAGCTAAACAATAATAAACCTTACCCAAATGCTAGAAAAAGCAACCAAAGGGAGACCATCGTAACACCAGAAGAAAGTACCTTTTTCTCAACTGTTTCAGTCGAAGAAAACGCCTCTTATAGAACGGCAAGTGACGGAGATTTATGGCCTGCTGCCTGGTCAGATGATGACAAATTATATGCGGCCAATGGTGATGGTAAAGGATTTGATTTAAATGGTCCGTGGGCAGATATCGTAGTGAACCAAATCACTGGAGGACATCCTGCTACAAGAAATATTACTGGAACACGACTTTCAAGCGGGTATCAAGTAGGATCTGTTTGGAATGACCCCAATGAATATAACCGAAAGCCGACAGGAATGGTTTCCGCAGGCGGTAATTTATATCTCGCTGTCCAGGACCTGAACAAAGGCGGCGGCTGGCGAGCTTTCAATGATGCCCCGTCTGCCACCATCTTAAAGTCCACCGATAAAGGGAAAACATGGACATGGGATAAGGAAAAACCAATGTTTGACGACTATATTTTCACGACCATTATGTTTTTGGATTATGGAAAAGATAGTGAAAACAATTCAGATGGGTACGTGTATGCTTATGGTTTAGATTACAATTGGCGGGACTCTTTCATCGATAGTGTACCCGACCCAACCGGCCTTTACCTTGCGAGAGTACCGAAAGACAGTATTCAAGATCGCTCTAAATGGGAGTTTTATTCCGGAGATTTAAAGGGCGAGGCGAAGTGGACAAAAAATATTAAACAAAAGAAGCCAGTATTACAGGATGAGAGAAGAGTTTATAGCAATACACTATCTGCAACGAATCCTGACAATTCCACTGTTTTATCGCAAGGAAGCGTGGTTTATAACAAACCATTAAACCGCTATATTTATACATCTTGGACAGAATTTACATTTGAGTTCTATGAATCTCCTACCCCTTATGGTCCATGGAAGAGATTTTTATCGAAGGACTTTGGTGTTTATCCATGGAACCTAAATCACAATGGAGGATATGGTGTAGTTATGCCTTCCAAATATATTAGTGACGACGGTACCGAAATGTGGATGAACTCTAATACATTTATGGGTGCTGCCACAGTCTATAATCTTGCATTTAGAAAATTAAAAGTAACTCCTTACGTAAAAACAGAACCAACAAATGAAAGCAGCGATAACAATTTAGCTCTGCCAACAAATTCAAAAGATGTTACACCAATTTCTAAGTACAGCGCACATTTTGCCAACCTTAAATATTTGAATGATGGCAACAAAAATCAATCGGAAGATAACTGGAACGGCGAAAGAAAGCAGGAAGACTGGTGGGGCTATACTTGGTCTCAAGCGTACAACATGAACAAAGTCGTTTATACAACCGGTAACATGTACCCTGATGGCGGCTGGTTCGATAATATTAAGGTCCAAGTTAGACAAAATTTCAAATGGGTTGATGTCGAAAACTTACAAGGCACGCCAGCGTATCCAAATAACAACACTGCCGGCAGGAACCAATCCTATACCTTTACCTTTGATAAAACTTGGGGCGATGGTGTTAGAATTATCGGAGCACCTGGTGGAGCAGCAACCTTTACTTCCATCGGAGAGTTAGAAGTTTATAATAAATAATGGAAAAATCCCACCAACATATAATGCTGGTGGGATTTTTTATAGATTTAATAATCAAAGCACTTCTTCATATCGTCTTCATTAAACCCTAAAATATCAGCAAGAGGCATTCTTTTTGCAACCGGAAGAATGATTGGATGATCCTTGTGCGGTTCAGTTTGATACCAATAGGCGGTGCTGGAATAATCATCGCTGCGATTATTATTATGACCATGCTCAATAGTAACCTTTATGGACTTATCAAACATGATTGGATCCTGTATATGGAAGCGGTAGTAAGATACTTTGCCTGACCAGTTTGGCCCGCCGCCTAAAATAATTCCATGATATGGTGAATGATATTCTTGTGTCGGGCACCAGGCTGTATTAAAGTAGTCTTCCATTCCTGTGCCATGCAGTGAAGGCGGCCATGGCTCCCCATCAATGAAAATCATGTCATCTCCCTCACCGTACCAGTTCCATTCTCTTGTCATACGCAAATTATGAATATTTAAGTTACAGCCAACATAATG
Organism: Neobacillus sp. NRS-1170; assembly: GCF_050468025.1. Lineage (NCBI taxonomy): Bacteria > Bacillati > Bacillota > Bacilli > Caryophanales > Bacillaceae > Neobacillus > Neobacillus sp. NRS-1170. Next base: position 54,993 of record NZ_JBITPF010000019.1, read on the forward strand.
ACCCTTTCCTTCTGCTTCAAAGAAAACGTAGTTTCCATCACCTGTGGTATTTTTACCTCCAAATTCAAACAAAGCATTCGAAATATTATCGTCGATTCCATCTGTCAATTCTCTTTTCCAAAGAGCATGGAAACGCAGTGGGCTGTCAATTTCTTCGTCATAGATTTCATGGTCGATGTAGTAATAAAATTTAATCGGTGCATCAGCATTAGACTCGATCTCAATGCGTGCAGATTTACCAAACGGCATTGGGAAGAAACAGTTTAACGATCTTCCATCCTCCGGACTCATAGCCAATGGAGCTGAGCTGAAATTTCTTGTGATCCCGTGACCCATACCAAAAAAGTCTCCTATCGGTGCTTGGACACTCGGATTGGCCTCACCGTCCCAATACATTCTGATTACAACCTTGCGATGTAAAAATTCCTCCAAGGTATCTTCCAAAGGAGCCATTGTCATCCAAATATGAGTGATACAGCCGGACCCTGTCAGATTACATACATCCACAACATCGCCAGGATAAACTTTTAAATAATCTCGATTGCCTCCAGTCGTATCATAGCTGGAAGCACGCTTGCTTTTCCCTTTTCTTTGTTTGTATAGATCTCTTAATGAAGTTCCAATCATGGACAATTCCTCCGTAAAAATGATTATTTGAATAGTATACCGTTAATAAATATTCCTATATTACTTCGAGTTCATCCTTCCCAGGAAGCTGCGGAAATGGATTGTGCGGTTCCTCCTGATACCAATAGGCGACAGAAGCAATATCATCCTGCAATGGTAAATATCTTCCTTCAGAACGCCACCCTAATGCCTGGATGGTTACTTTTAAATCTTGTTCAAACCGGATTGGATCCATGACATGCCAGCGATACATCCCAAATCTTTGCTGGCTTCGATATAAACCATCTGGCTTAATGACTTGATGCATGCCTAAATATGGTGTGGAATAGGTGCAATATTCACCCTTTGGCTGCTCCCAGTTCCAGGCCCCGCCAAAGTAATCCTCCGTTCCCGTTCCGCAAATCGTGGGAAAATCCTGATCTCCATCGAGGTAAAATTTAATTTCACCCTCTCCCCACCAGCCGCAGCTGTTAACCTGCCAGGCGATGTAGGTACCAACATAATGACCGTGACCCTTCACGCCATCAATGATGGTATGGACATCCTTGTATGAAACCGGATTGCTTCTATTCCACTGAGCATGAAAATAGGCTGCATCGTCAGGCACTTCGGTTAAAGCATAGTTAACTTGATAATAAAGAATAACATCGTCATTTGAAATATTCTCCACTGTAATCTTAGCGGACTTACGGAATGGCATTTCCCAATAGCTATTCATTCCTCCGGCGGGATTTACGGCAATCGGCAAGGAATTCACATTACTGCGCTCGCACCAGCCATTGCAAAAGAAATCGCCAATCGGCACTTCAACAGAAGGGCTTTCCTCCCCGTCCCAATACATTCGAAAGATGAGATTTCGCCATGCATCAGGATGACAGGTTAACCAAATATGCTGGATAACTCCAGGTTCATCTATTTCCGCCATTGTAAAGGTGGATTGTTTTTGAACATTAACGGAAGGAGAGACTTTCCAGCCAAGACCCAAATCTCTAGCACAGGCTGCACCCGTTCCTTCTGTAGCCATCCCGCCCTTTCCTTTTTCTCCAGTAAAATTTTCAGGGCTGATCGAACGAGTTTTTGCATTTGATAAGCGGGACAGGGACCCTAACCCCATACCAAAACCATTAAACATAATAGGTTCCTCCAATAAAAAATTAATTTGGTTCAACCACTAATTTTCTTAGTGAAAAATTGTAGTTACTCACACCACCCATGAAGGTATTCGATTGGACATACATCGTTTTTCCATCTGGGCTGATAAATTTGGAAGGAATCGTCGCGGCATAACCGCCGTTATGTGTATTTGACCAAGGATATTCCCCAAAATCCTTTGACATAAATAATTTCCAGGGCCCCCAAGGGTGGGCAGCCTCATAAAATTCAAACGTATACTCCGTCCAAGAGGTATAAATATAGCGGTTAAGCGGTTCATTATAAACCACACTGCCTTGAGATAGGACCGTTAAGTTATTGGGCTCTGATGAAGAATCCTGAAAGAGGACTCTATCATCCTGTAAAACTGGAACTCTCTTTTTTATATTTCTAGTCCAAGTTGGTGAATCTTCTTTATAACCTGAATAAAACTCCCATGAAGAACGATCTAATATACTCGCTTTGGGCACCCTCGCTAGATAAAGCTTATTAGGGTCCTTTTCCCGATTATTGAAAGAGTCCCGCCAATTGTAGTCCAGACCATAGGCATAAACATAATCATCCGGTGCACTTTCATAGTCTTTGCCATAATCAAGAAACATGATGGTTGTAAAAATATGATCATCAAACATTGGCGCTTTTTTGTCCCATGTCCATGTTTTCCCCTTATCTGTTGATTTAACAATAGTGGCTGCTGGAACGTCATTAAAATCTTTATTCAGGTCTTGAACAGCGAGATATAGATTGCCATCTACACATGCCATTCCTGTAGGCTTTCGATTATATGCTTGAGAGTTATTCCAAATTTGACTGATTTGGTCGCCGATAGAAACCGTCTCTCCTGATAGATTTCCGGGGTTGCCGCTTATTTTACTAATCGCAATATCCTTTATTAGATAGCTTCCTGGGTTTGGAGGGGTGTTTACTAAGTGGGGTGGCTCGACAGTAAATCCATCGCCATCGCCATTCGCTGCGTACAGATGATCATCGTCAGACCAGCAGGACGCCCATAAATCACCTTGGCTTTGCGTGTTAATGGTACTTGATTCTTCTATTGCGGCCTTCTTGAAAAATCTGCTTTTTTCATTTTTAACCGGACTCCCTTTTTGATCACGAAGAAAAAAAGCAATAATGAATCCGACAACAATTATGAATGCCATGGCCAGCCATCTTTTTTTCATCTGTAATCTCCCTACGCTCATAAGAAAGATCCTTATAACTATCCTTCATATAAAACTAAAGATAATCAAAGGATCTCGGTTTTCTATTTACTTAATTCCAGTTGTCTTAATTCCATCAACCAAATATTTTTGCATGGAGAAGAAGACGATAAAGGTCGGGATCGCACTCATTAATGCCGCAGCGAGCACAATGCTCCATGATGTTTCATAGCCGCCTCCAACGATGTTTGCCAAGGCAACCTGTACCACCCAAAGCTCTTCTTTTTGGTTAATAATCAATGGCCATAAATAATTGTTCCAGTTTGCTGTAAAAAATCCGATTGTCAGCGGGATAATCATTGGTTTCGATAATGGGAGAACTAGTCGAAAGAAAGTGCCTGTAATCGATAAGCCTTCCATATAAGCTGCTTCTTCCAATTCTTTCGGAAAATCTTGATAGAACTGTTTGAATAAGAAGATTCCATAGGCGTTGAAGATCATTGGGATAATTAACCCGCCGTAGGAATTAGCCAGTCCTAAATTTTTTGTCACCATATAGAGTGGAATCATAATGACGGTAAAGGGAACCATTAGTGTACTGATCATCCATCCAAACACGATATTTTTGCCTGGAAAGTTTAAACGGGCTAATGCATATCCGCTCATGGAGTGGAAAAGCATCGCTACGACTGTTACGGTTATTGAAATAATTAAAGAGTTCCAAATAGCTCGTAAAATATTGGTTTCCAATACAGCCTTAAAATTGTCGAGCGTTAAATTTGCTAAGTTAAAATTAAGTTTAAATACATCTTCCGGAGTTCTAAATGAACTTAATACCAAGAAAACGATAGGAAGAATCATTAGAATTCCACAAGCGAGTGTAAATACAGTTAAAGACTTCTTAGTTTTCCCCACGCTGCTTGTGCACCTCCTAATCCTTTTTCGCATACAATCTTAGTTGCGCAAGTGATAGAACAAAAATAATTAAGAACAATACAACTGCTAATGCTGAAGCATAGCCCATATTTAAGAATTCGAATGCCTGCTTGTATATATAAAGAACACTCACCATTGTGGAATTGGCAGGTCCTCCCTTTGTCATAACCATGATTTGGTCAAATACCTGGAACGAACCAATTGTTGTAACGACCAAAATAAACACACTAGTGGGGCGCAAGAGCGGCAGCGTAATATGCCAAAAAGCTTTCCAGCCTGTTGCACCGTCAATGGAAGCTGCTTCATAATAATCGCCCGGGATTTCTTTAATAGCAGCCAAGAAAATCATCATATTGTATCCAAGATTTATCCAGAGAATAACGATAATAACGGAAATCAGCGCTTGAGAGGTCGATCCCAAAAATTGTTGGTGCTGAAGACCAAATAAATCAAGGAATTGGTTAATGAAACCGTTTCGTGGATCATATAGGAACATCCAAATTACTGCTGAAATAACAGACGTTATCGCGAAAGGCAATAAAAACATCGTTCTTGCAATACCTACAAACTTTTGCTTTATGCTGTTCATAATTACCGCTAAAAATAGCGATCCTGCAAAGAGCATAGGTACATAAATGATCGTGAAAATAAATGTTTTATATACCGAATTCCACCAATCTTTATCTGCTGCAAGTTTTTTATAATTATCAAAGCCGATATAAACTTTCGGACTTAATGCATTCCAATCGTGAAGGCTAACATAGAACGCATACACCATCGGTACAAATATAAATACGGTTAATCCCAGTAAATTTGGGAGTAAGAAACCATATGCCGTCAATGCTTCATTCCTTTTACTTCTTAAACCTTTTAGCTTCATTTGCGATCCTCCTCGTCAGTATCGAGGTAATAAGAATGTAAGTCCGAGAGACTTATAGAAAACCGCCCGGACTTACAATAAATTTACTTCTTCTTTAGAGCCTCTTCAATTTTCTTATCTGCTTCTTTCGCAGCATCTGCACCTTTTACTTTACCAAACATTACCTTCTGCATCGCTTCACCGACTGCGTCTACAACCTCTGGGCCGTAACGTGGTTCTGGAATAGCAGAATTGTAGATTTCATCTGTAAATACTTTACGTAATCCTTTGTCGTAGATGGCTTTCCCTTCTTCGATAACGGATTGTCTTGGAGAATAAGCAAACTTAACTTCAGTAGCCCATTTCAAGGGACGAGATTTGTCTTCAGCAAAGCACCACATGATAAATTTAGCAGCTTCTTCTACATTTTTACTCTTTGAATTAACGGCCATCTTCCAGCCGCCAGCATCTGTTGCAGCTTTTCCGCCATCTGGAGTCGGAATTGGTGCAAGACCAATATCAGTATCTTTAAATTGGTTTTCAAGCACTGGAATCGCCCATGTACCTACAATCGTCATCGCAGCCGTACCCGTTCCGATATTTGCTGCATCCCATGGTCCGTACTGTAATTTAGACGGTGATAGACCATTTTGGAAGAAAGATCCCCAATAGTCTAACGCTTTTACGACTTCTGGTGAATTAAAGGTAGATTTTGTTCCATCCTCGCTCAATACATTTCCACCTTGCTGCCATAGGAAAGGATACCAAATAAAGTTTAGGTATGGTCCTTTATCAGTAGGAAGAACTAGACCAGCCACTTTATCAGTTGTTAACTTTTTAGCGGCAGCTTGTAACTCATCCCAAGTTTTAGGCACTTCAACACCTTTATCGGCTAACATCTTTTTATTGTAGTATAAACCTAATAATTCTAATTCATATGGAAGGGCAAGAACTTTGTCCTTATACGTTACAGCATCGATGGCAGCAGGGAGGAAATCTTCCTTTGCACCTTTAGGAAAGTATGGATTTAAATCAGCCATAATTCCTGATTGCGCATACTTTGTGAAGTCACCAGGGCTTACCATGAAAATGTCTGGGCCTTCTTCGTTCGCAAACGCTACTGGTAATTTTGTTGTTGTGTAATCACTTTGGTTAAACGCTGTGTACTCAATTTTCACTTTGTCTTTATGTGCGGCGTTGTATTCCTTGACTAAGTCTTGGAAAAATTTCTTTTCAGCTTCGGAGTGGAAATCCCAAAATTTAAGTGTCACAACACCATCTTTTTTCCCATCTCCTGAAGAAGATGTTGAACTGCTGCAGCCTGCTTGAACAACTAGCAATAACACAATACTAAAAATCAAAAACGACTTCCAGAATTTCATATCAGTTGCCCCCTCTTTAAATTACATTTTAATAGATTTATGCAAACGTTTACAGACTAATTATGTTTTTTGTCGAAATTCCCTCCTTTCAATAGGTCTGAAAACTTCCAATCAATTAATCTTCTTAATTATTATTTGTCACTGAGTCATCAACATGATGCCTCAGAAATTCCACTACCTCTGATGCCCTTGGGAGCGATGGAATGGCTCCTTCTCTTGTTACCGTAATAGCGCCGACTGCATTGGCATATTCAACTGCATCCTTCAGCGGCCTTCCATTGATGATCCCTACTGCAAGTGCTCCGTTGAAGGAATCTCCTGCAGCTACCGTATCCACGGGCTGCACCTTTAAACTAGGTACATGGATGTTTCCTGCCGGATTTACAATTAATGCTCCTTTTTCTGCCAGTGTGATAATTACATTTTGGACTCCCTTTTCCAAAAGGACTTTTCCAGCGGCTTCTGCATCTTCTAGAGTAAGAACCTTTATTCCGGTTAGTAATTCCACCTCTGACTCATTTGGAGTTAAATACGTTACATTTCTTAGTAATTCATCACTTAGCCTTTGGGCAGGTGCTGGGTTTAGGATAACTGGTACTTGTACCTCAGCAGCAAGGGCAACAGCTTGTTCAATCATGTTAATATCCATTTCAAGCTGAACCATTAATAGCTCCGAACTTTGAATAAGGCTTTTAATACTATTCAATTCGCTGGAATAGTAATGTAAATTTGCCCCTGGAACGACTACAATGCGATTATTTCCATTTCCCTCCAAAGTTATCGACCCAACTCCAGTCGGATATTGAGTGTCACGCAAAATATTCGCCGTATCAATTCCCTCACTCTTTAAGGTCGATAGAAATTCATCCCCGAATGGATCGGAACCAACTTTTCCAACCATCGTCACATCTGCCCCAAGCCTTGCTGCTGCTACTGCTTGATTAGCCCCTTTTCCACCTGGAAATTTGGCAAAGCTCTGACCGATTACGGTTTCTCCGCTATGCGGAAAACGTTCTGTCCGAACGACTAAATCCATCATGAAACTTCCGATCACTAAAATCCCCATATCTTTCTCCATCCTTTAAGATTATTGACTCGATAATTTTTTCCCTAAGCTGCCACCGGGATGGTATAAATGAAAATCTTCTTTTTTGAAACTTTTTGACATAGACAGTGCAACGGCAAGCGCATCACCAATGACAAGGGTAACAGTTGAGCTAGTTGTAGGTGCTAACCCCAAATGGTCTGCTTCCGAAGTATATTGATAGGTCAGGGCTACATCACAGAATTGTGAAAGTGATGAATCAATCCTAGATGTAATGGCGATCGTTTTACAGCCAATTTTCAGTAATGAAGGCAAGAGTCCCAATACCTCGGATGTTTCACCGCTATTTGAAATTAGGATGACGACGTCTTCCTTTTGAATCATCCCTAAATCGCCGTGCAATCCTTCTGTACTATGAACAAAAAATGCCGGTGTTCCCGTGCTGGCTAGCGATGCGGCCATCTTTTTTCCAATATGTCCGGATTTTCCTACACCGCTGACAATCACCTTACCCTTACACTCTGCTAATAACGCTAATGCTTCGGTAAAACTCGGTCCAATTTGCTCGGACAATGCTTTTATCGATGCAGCCTCTACTTCTATTACTCTTTTAATTTCATTTAATAGATCCATACTCTGGCTCCTCTCAATTTTTTGTCAGAATATCAGATAATGTGTAATCGTTTACACATAGCTTAAAAAATTTTCCCCTGGACTAAAGGGAAGATAAAGACTTTAATCGAAACAATGTGTAATCGTTTACACATTGTGTAAAAAAATATACACCGGTCCATTCTAGATGTATTTCCATAGATTATAAGATTTTTCCGAAAATACATGTAATCGTTTACACATTCATCTTATAAAAATTTTTTAAAAATTTCAATACTTTTTTATAAATTTTTGCACATTCAAATTTTTCAAGTACAACGGTTTTTAAAACTCTAGAACATTCCTTTACTCGGAAGCGACAAAATCGCCTCCGAATTTAGCTGCCATTATTAAAAATTGGCGTTATCGTCTCAAACACTGGTGTTTCATCGTTATTTACCAACCTATCCAGTAAAATTTCGCCCGCTCGAATTCCCATTTCATAAGGAGATTGTTTAATACTAATGATTTTCGGCTTCTGGATAAGCTGCTCTGCGTCATTTTGGCCATAAGATGCAATAATGAGATCTTCAAAGTTGGCTATCCCCTGCTCTGCCAGCTTAAGAAGAACACCAAATGTCATGACGTTATTAAACGACAGGATGGCTGTAGGCATTTCTGGCAAGCTTAAAAAATATTCTGCGGCCTTAAATCCACCATCTGTGGTGAATTCCCCATCATAAATATACTCAGGTTGTGATGATATCCCATATTCCTCTATAGCCTTCATGTACCCTTCGAAACGTTCATAACCGGTGCTTACCTCCTGAGAACCATTTACTAATCCAATGCGCGTATGCCCTTGCTGAAGTAAATAGGCTGTTAATTGGTATGCCCCCTGAACGTTATCCTCAACAACATAATCGAGGTCTAAATCATTTTTTATCTTTCTATCTACTAAAATAATCGGTACACCAGTACTTTTTATTTTTCGAATCGTTTCTTCATTGCCGCCGGATGTAGCAATAACAATAGCATCTACTCTTTTTTCAAATAGGATCTGGAGCATTTTTTTCTCTTTTTGAGGATTTTCATCACCGCTTGCGAAAATTAAATTATATCCTTTCGGTAGAACGACATCTTCAATGCCTCTAGAAATTTTCATAAAGAAAGGGTTAGAAATATCAGGGATTACAATCCCGATGGTATTCGTTTGATGTTTCTTTAAACTTCTTGCGATGGCATTGGGACGATAATTCAATTTTTTGGCTGCTGCAAGTACCCTTTCTTTTACTTCTGGGCTTGCATAGCCGCTATTGTTTAATACTCGGGATACAGTTGCAATTGATATATTTAATTCTTTTGCGATGTCTTTAATTGTGGTGTTACTCAAAATATCTCACTTCCAATTTGTATTCCTAAAATAATATATGGGGGATCAGCACATTGTAATCTAATCTCTAAATACCGTAATTTTGACGGAATGTGTAATCGTTTACAGTAATTTTATAAAAAAATACCAGCACTTTCAATTCTTATATAAAAATATTTTAAGTATTTTCCACTTTTTGGGCTAATTTTTACTTTTACTTACTATCAAGTACTTGCTGAATTTTTTCATCAGCAATTTTCGCTGCTTCCTTACCGCTCATTTTACCAAAAATGACATTTTGTAATGCTTTTCCAATTGCATCCACAATTTCTGGACCATATTGTGGTTCAGGTGTTGCCGTATTGTAAATTTCGTCTGTAAAGATCTTTCGTAACCCTGTCTGATAGTAATCTTTACCTTCTTCAATTACTGATTTTCTTGCTGGATAGGCCGATTTTGTTTTTGCCCATTTCAATGGTCGGGATGTGTCTTCAGCAAATGCCCACATAATAAAGTCTGCTGCTTCCTTAACATGTTCACTCTTAGCATTTACGGCTAGTTTCCATCCGCCGCCATCCGAAGCGTGTTTTCCTCCATTTGGAATTGGGATGGGAACTAAACCTGCTTCAAAATCTGGAAATTTGTCTTCCAATGTAGCAATCGACCACGTACCGCTAATTTGCATCGCAGCTGATCCAGTCGCGATATTATCAATATCACCTGCACCATATTGTAATTTAGAAGGAGAATAACCCTTTTGGAAAAAGGATCCCCAATAATCTAAGGCCTTCACATTTTCTGGTGAATTAAATGTGGATTTGGTGCCGTCTTCATTTAATACACTGCCTCCCTGCTGCCATTGGAAAGGGTACCAGATGAAATTTAAGTAAGGGCCGATATCCGTTGGCAGAACAAGGCCAGCAACCTTATCAGTTGTAAGTTTACGGGCAGCATCGAATAACTCTTCCCAAGTTTCAGGAACCTTTACATTAGCATCTTTCAACATTTTCTTATTGTAATACAAACCTAATAATTCTAGCTCGAAGGGAAGCGCAAGGATTTTGTCCTTATAGGTTACTGCCTCAATAGTTGATGGAAGAAAATCATCAATGGAACCCTTTGGAAAATATGGTGTTAGATCTGCCATTATTCCGGCATCTGCATATTTTTTAAAGTCACCTGCACTTGTCATAAAAATATCTGGACCTTCATTATTTGCAAAAGCAACAGGTAATTTTGTATTAGAGTAATCATTGGCATTACCTGCAGATGAGTATTTTATTTTCACTTTATCTTGACTAGCATTATATTCATCCACTAGTTCTTTAAATAATTTTTGATGTATAGGATACTGGAAGTCGGTAAATTGTAGAGTTACAACTTTTTTAGATTTAGCTGAGGATTCTGATTTAGATACATTAGTAGAGTTGGATGAACAGCCAGCTACCATAATAATGAGCACAAGTGCTAAATTAATAGCAGCTATTATTTTTTTATTCCATTTCATTTTTTCTCCTCCTTTAATTTTCTTCTCCGTAAACGTTTTCAAACCCCGAAAAACCACCGGCAAGTCAAGGGCTATGTTCCCGCAAAAATGGTTTGTTCCCTCATCTTTTATCACCTCCCTAAATATGTAAACGTTTACACATTCTTCTAAAAAAAATAGTGGATATGTGATTGTCATTCAATCGTTTTACATGTTATGTAATCGTTTACACATCTTAATATATAACTTTTTCCATTTTATTTCAATACTTTTAAAAAAACTGATTCCCTTTTTGGGAATCAGTTTTCTTGTTTCATATTCATAATCATTTGAATCATACCTTCAACCAGTGCAGGTACTTCCTCAAAAGCACTTTTCATATGGAGACGTTCCGTACGTTTATGTGCGTCTTTTCCAAGTGGACCAACATTTAAAACGGGGGCTTGGAGCTGTGTCATCTCAGCGAATGGGATGCTGTAGCTGCTGCCCCATACCGGGGTGTTTGCTTTGAAGGTAGTCCATCCTTCTCCTTCATCCCTATAATTCACATAGCTTAAATCGCTAATCCCATTGAAATAATGGATTTGTTTTACCGGCAAATCAAATTTTGTCAGCCCTTCCTTCTTTACGTAATCCACACATTGTTTCACGAGTTCATCCTCCGATGAATTGACCGCTGGATAATATGGAGGTGCAAAAAGCAAGACGATGGCCGGTGCAAGTTCCTGGCATTGGATCATCAATGTATCGGCAATTCGGAAGGATTTTTCCCTGTCATCCCAATCTGGGTTTGCATGAATGCCAACCTTAATTGCCTCCACCACTTTTTCCCCAAACTTTTGGGTGGCATGCTTTAATAAATCTTCGTAACGTATTACACGCACGCTTCCAACCGGCTCTGCAGATAGTTCTTGGCAGACTCGCTTATATGCTGCGTTACAGGCATCAGCGGCATCTTTGGCGACCTTTTCAAAAATACTCATGATTTCATCGGCATTCCGCTTCATTAAAAACACATTGTATAAGGCTGATGCCCGGTAAGGTGTTTGCACTGAATATTCCAGTTTTAGATCCTTTTGCTGAAGGGTGACAGGAAGTGGAGTAGTTTCACCCATTTCCTTTTCTTGCAGCAACGGATTCCATTCCATTCGCTGGGTTAAAAAAGAGGCGATATACGGCGCTGTAATGCCGCTTAGCGGTTCTCCAACATGCGTCTCTTTCCCATAAAAAAGTGCGGACGGCATGATTTTGCCGATTGAACCTGAGTAGATATAATAATTACTATCACCCGGTTCTTGTGTAAATACTGGCTCCCCATTCAAGAAAAGTTTATAAGTAAGCTGATGCTCCTCCTTTAATTCCAAAAGCTTGGTCACAGCTGCACGCATTCCGGACGAATTGACTTCCTCGTCCGGTACGGTCAAAAGAAGAAGATTAATCGGCCATTCCTCGGCTGCAGCTTTTTCAATCATGCCCATATGCATGACAAGACCCATTTTCATGTCCATCGTGCCTCTGCCGAATAGATATTCACCTGATTGAAGATCGTTCCTTGCATCCTCCGGCAGTTCATTTTTTCTGGTCAGAAGGAGCTTGGTTAATTCTTCTGGCTTATAAGCGTATTCCTCAAGATCCCCATACTCTTCTGTATTCACGGTATCAAAGTGACTAATAAGGACGATGGTTTCCTTTGCACTTGTGTGTTTATATATTGCCGTTAAAAACCTCCGGCCGAGGTCGGCATCATGAAGTTCTAAATGATTAGGGTTCTCTCGAAAATAGGTTACTTCGGCGAGCTTTGCTTGTATTTTTGAAGGAAATTCTCGTTCTCCTTCCGTTAATGTCATGCTTTTCCAACTCACTACTTTGCATAGGAGCCTTCGAAGCGCATCCGGCGTCCCCCATCTAAGTTGTTCCATTATATTAATACCCCTTTTATTTTTGTAATAGTGTTAGTTAAAGACCTGATTTTATGTTCACTTCGGTGCTTCTCTTATTCTTAAAGTGATAGAAAATGAAGCAGACCGCCAAAAATCCTATCCCTACTAGTAAACCAACTAGCTGTGTGGGGTCGAAGGCCAGGAATAGTAGGATCGACACGCAGAATACGATACATACTATTGGGATTAATGGATAAAACGGGACCTTGTATTGTAAATCCTCTAATTTACCGCCATCTCGCAAATATTTCTTTCGAAACATCAACTGGGAAAGAGCAATCCCAATCCACGAAATGGTCACTGATATACCTGCAACCGACATAAGCAAGACAAACACCGTGTCTGCAGCAATTACGCTGGTTAACAAGGATAAAAGCGAAAATATCATCGTAAATACCAGGGATGTGAAAGGAACTTTACGTTTTGACAGCTTTCCAAATACCTTCGGTGCCATACCGTCATGCGCCATCGCCCACAGCAGGCGGGTCGATGCATAAATACAAGAGTTTCCAACTGAAAGAATGGCTGTCAGGATGACAAAATTCATAATATCTGGCGCGAATGGAATACCCGCTAAGTCCATCAGTGTGACGAATGGACTTTCCAATAATCCTAATTCCTTATTTGGAAAAATCGCTGATAAAATAACAATTGAGGCCAAATAAAAGACGATAATTCTAAATAGGACGTTCCTAATCGCACGAGGAATATTCTTTTGCGGATCCTCGCTTTCACCTGCTGCAATTCCAATCAATTCCGACCCTTGATAGGAAAAAATAACGTTCATCATGGTCACAAAAAGAATGACAAACCCCGCCGGAAACAATCCTGATGGAGCCAAGTTCTCTAAAAAGGGGGCCGGGCGGCCTTCCAATGGAATAATGCCAAAAATCGCGCCAAAACCAATAATGATAAAGAAAATGACTGCTACTACTTTAATACCCGCAAACCAATATTCTGCCTCAGCAAATCCCTTCGTCGTCAAGGCATTAAGCACGAATAGCAAGGCGATGAAAACGGCACACCACACCCAGACCGAAATATCTGGAAACCACCGTTTCATCAATATTCCCGCGGCGGTAAATTCTACCCCTGCTGTAGTAGCAGATCCAATGAAATACATCCAGCCGAGCGAAAATCCAGCAGATGGACTGATGAACTTACTGGCGTATGTTTGAAACGACCCCGTTACAGGCATATGGACTGCGAGTTCCCCTAGGCACACCATGACGAGGTATAAAATAATTCCTCCAAATAAATACCCGATTAATGCACCGCCCGCACCTGCCTGATTGATGGTATAACCAGCGTTTAAAAACAACCCCGTTCCAATGACTCCCCCTAACGAAAGCATAAACAAATGCCTGCGTTTCATGGATCGATTTAGCTGATTTTGCTGTTCCCCTTGTTCGACCATACCTCTCACACCCCTTGTATTTTAGCAGAACCTAAAATCCCCTTAAAAACGCAGTGACAAGCAGCTTAATCCGCCATCTAACTTGCGGAATTCCGACATTTCAAGTTCTATTGTTTGATAGCCCGCATCGTTCATCTTTTGTTTTGTGATTGGGTATCCGGCCGGGATGATCACATAGTCATTTACTCGAATACAGTTTGCCGCGTATTCCTCTTCCGGCGGGACAATAATTTTTTTATAGGAATTAAAATCTGGATGGTCGATAAATTCTCCTGCCACGACAACTGTTTGATTTCCTAAATAAGAGATTCCTGTCTTTAAATGAAAGAACTTTTCCAGCGGAACAATCGTTGCCTTGTAGTTTTCCAATTCTAATATTGTTTTTAATTGTTCGGCCCCTTCCTGATTTGTGCGTGTTGAAATCCCGATATAGAAATGGTCTTCAATTTGAAGAATATCCCCGCCTTCAAGTGTTCCAGGCGCTTTAATATAATAAATATTTTCATAGAAGGATTTGATAGAAGGCTCCATTGCATGGATTTCTCCATTCCTTGTTGGTGCGCCGGGATTGGAAATGACCGCGAATTTAGATGTCAAAACGGCTGTGTCCTCAACGAAGGTAGAATCCGGAAAATCCGCGTGACTCTGAAGGACTGTTACCTCTGTTCCGCACTTTTTCAAGGCTTCAATATAAGCTTCGTGCTGCTCTAGAACTTTTTCTAGTAAAGGTGTTCCTAAATTGGCTGTCGTTAAGCCGTTGATGTAGTTCTCTCCAGGTACTCTGACAATAGTATTTTTAAACATAATTATTTCCCCCTTTTTATTAATCACGGACCACTGGACATGTAAGGCATGTCGGTCCGCCCGTTCCTAAATAAGAAATTTCATTGCCCTCATATTCATAAACTGTTGCCCCGGCCTCTACTAATTTTTCCTTTGTATAAGGGTTTCCAGAAACCATCACACAAACGCGCGGCGCTAAAGCAAGAACATTGCAGCCGAGCCGATGATATTCCTCATCCGGCACTTCAATGAGCTGAAAGCCACGTTTGATGAGCAGCTGTCGTAAAAAGACCGGCATTAACCGCGAATAAACAACGGCTAAATTGTCGTCGACAATACTTATAAATGACATGAGATGAAGACATTCTTCTTCCCCTTGATCATGAGGGAGCTGCACGACGATACATTCATCGACTAAATCCCTAGTCATTTCCTTGATTTGTTCAATTGCCTCATCATTTGTTCGATAGCCGCGGCCAATTAATAGAGTGCGATCATCGAGCCAAACAATGTCTCCCCCGTCTGCCGCCGCCTCACCTGAGAGCTCACCTAATATAGGAATATTTTTTTCTAGCAAAAAATTTTTATAGGCTTCTGCCTCAGGCTGACGTAATTTTTTCCCTGATTTTAAAATAATCGCGCCATTTTTCGTAAATTTAACGGGATCATGGGTATAAAGCGAATCTAAACCTACACTTTCTGAAGCAGGTAAAAATTCAATGTTCTCCACATGTTTGTTCATAATTTCAAGAAATTGTTCATACTCTTGCTCTGCTTTGGTAAAATCAGGCTCACTGATATAATTGAATCTCTTCCATTCCTTATTTAAATGTTCCTGATTAAGAAAGGCGTCCTTTGGATGCTTTACGATGACTCGGTTAAGCTTTTTATGCATCGATGCTGTCATGAATTTTAAATTCCCCCTTCCATTTTTCCGCATAGTGGAATATAATTCTTATTAACGGAAAAACTTATATTTATGATATTAATGCAGCTTTTTTTGCCTGTCAATATATTTAGAATTAACTGAAAAATTAAATTATTCTTAGGAGATGAAGTGATGCAAACAATTGACCGTGCCATGCACGTAATTAAAGTTCTTTCTGAAAACGACACTAAGAAGTGGTATTCCATTACTGATTTATCCAAGGAGTGCGAGCTCCCAGTCAGTACTATACATCGTTTGTTACATTCGATGATTCAGCACGGATTAATTCAACAGGAAGCCGAAACAAAGCTTTATTCAATGGGGAATGCCTGGTTGGAGTATGGCTTGCAGATGTATGATACCTTTGATTTTGTCGGACTTATCCGCCCTGAAATGGAGGCATTGATGCACGAGTGCGAAGAAAGTGTTTATTTTAGTAAACCCATTGGCCTGGAATCGTTAATCGTGGAAAGAATTGACTGCCCACATAACCCAATCCGTATTTATGACCAGCTGGGAATACGCATCCCTATGAATATTGGTGCCGCCAATAAGGTCATGCTAGCCCATATGCCCAAAAATGAAGCTTTAAAAATCGTCAAAAAGTTGACTCCTTTGGAAGAAGAAAAAGATTCTCTTTTACAATTATTGATCAAGATTCGCAGCGATGGATTTGGAGAAAGTCACGGCGAGAGGACAAAAGGCACTTCATCTGTCGCTGCCCCAATCTTTGACCATTCCAATGAATTGATTGGTGCTATCAGCATCGGGTATGTCAGCTTTAATGTAACAGAAGATAGAGAAAACTTTTTAAGAAATAAAGTGATGGAATACGGAATGCGTATTTCTACTAAATTGGGAAGAAAAAGAAGTTAGTGGTTTGTCCACTAACTTCTTTTTATAAAATAGGAATTTGGATAGTTTTTCTTAATTATTTTTTTACAAAAAACAACAATTGCTGTCTCACATCTTTTTCTTTTATTATTTGAAATATTGTTGTATCTTTGATAGGAATGAATAGAATTTCGAAAGGCGAAACGTATGTGGAAAAACAGAAATGTATGGATTTTATTAACGGGAGAATTTATCGCTGGTTTAGGTTTGTGGTTTGGCATCATTGGTAATTTGGAATTCATGCAGGATATGCTCCCCTCAGACTTCTTAAAATCGCTCCTTCTAGCGGGTGGACTGCTTGCTGGAATTGCGGTTGGGCCATATGCCGGCAGACTTACTGATCAGTCGAGTAAGAAAAGGGTTATGCTTATCGCTGGTTTTGTAAGGGCAGTCAGTGTAATCTTTATGCTCATTGCCATTGCGACTGATTCTATATGGTGGATGGCCGTTTTTCTAGTCTTGCTTCAAATTTCAGCAGCTTTCTATTTTCCTGCCCTTCAAGCAGCCCTCCCGATGGTCGTTTCTGATAAGGAACTTCTCCGGTTAAATGGTGTTCATATGAATGTGTCGACTCTTTCCCGTATTATCGGAACAGCATTGGCCGGATTATTGCTTGTCATCATGCCGCTATCGATGCTTTATGTGAGTTCACTGGTTGCATATATCGGATTATTCATCCTTACTTGGTTCTTGAATATTGATGAAAGCAAGGGAATTCAGCAAGTTACGAAAAGCACTTTAGAAAAGACTAGTTTTAAAGATGTTTTTCCGATTATAACAAATCTGCCAATTGTCTATATGACCCTCATCATGACACTGGTCCCCGTACTGTTTCTCGGAGGATTTAATCTTATGGTGATTAATATCAGTGAAATTCAGGATAGTTCCGCCATTAAAGGGTGGATTTACACGGCGGAGGGTATCTCCTTTATGATTGGTGCTTTCTTCATCAAACAAATCAGTGATAGAATTACCCCCTATTTCATTCTATTTGCTTGTTCATTTTTGATTGGGCTATCGGAGGTAATGCTCTATTTAGCAAACCTTCCGGTGGTAACAATTGCTGCCTTTGTGTTATTTGGATTTTCTGTCGGCTGTTTTTTCCCAACAACAGCTACTATCTTCCAAACAAAGGTACCGAAGGATTTCCATGGACGATTCTTCTCTTTCCGAAACATGCTTGACCGAATTAGCTTCCAGATCGTTCTTCTTATTAGTGGATTTCTGTTAGATTTGATTGGTCTTCAACTCATGTGCGTCCTTTTCGGAAGCCTATCTCTTACCATGACCGCTATCTTTTATTTAAGGCACCAATACCTGCAAACCCGTACCCGCACAATCGAACAAGAAAAATAAAACAAACCGGCCCCATCCACTGTTTGTGGTTGGGGCCGGTTTAAACTTATACTGTCCATCCATGACGGACAAATACCATAGAATGTCTTTTTTTGGTGTCAGGCACCATTAATGACACTTTTAACTACTATCATCACTCTCTAAAAGTGATTGGTGGAGAAGATTGGTTTCAGTTCTTTTTCTGGTTCGATATAGGCTTTGGCGCTGTTGACGGCGGTGGGGCCTTCTGAGAAGCCGCCTGCGATTAGGTGCAGTTTGTTTTGATAGCTGGCGATATCCCCTGCAGCAAAGATTCCAGGTATATTCGTTTCCATGAAACTGTCCACTTTAATACTGCCATTTTCGAATTCCAGCCCCCACTCCTTGATCGGACCCAGGTCAATCGAAAATCCATGATTCACAAGAACTTCGTCAACAACGATGTCCTGTATTTCTCCCGTTTCAAGGTTCTTCACACGAACGCTGTTCAGCTGGTTCTCTTCCCCATGCAGTCCCTCCATTACAAACGGGGTCAGAATGGTCGCTGTTGAGTTCCGGAGGTTCGAAATATTCCTTTCCAGTCCTGAAAATTCATTACGGCGGTGAACAACCGTTATGTGCTTCGCAATCGGAAGCAGTTCGTTTGCCCAATCCACTGCTGAATTGCCGCCGCCAGAAATTAGTACATGTTTGCCGGTAAAATCCTTGAGTCGTTCCACCGTATAATGCAGGTTCCGACCCTCATATTCCTCTGCATCTGCAAGGTCAAGCCTGCCGCTCTTCAACGTACCGAAACCTGTCGCTAAAATAATGGTGCGGGTATGATGCTTTTCACCATTATGGCTGGTTAAAAGAAACGTTCCATCCGTTAATCTTTCTAACCCAACTACCTGCTGGTTCAGAACAATCGTCGGCTCAAAGGTTCTGGCCTGTTCCTCGAGCTGCCGGATCAATTCCTCCCCTTTAATGGCAGGAATGCCCCCGATATCGCGGATCATTTTTTCCGGATAGAAATAGGAAACCTTTCCGCCCAAATACGGCAAAAATTCAATAATCTTCGTTTCCATTTCTCTCATGCCACAATAAAAAGCGGTGAATAGGCCAGCAGGACCTCCGCCAATGATGGTTACGTCGAAAAGCTTCATCTCATTCCACATCCATTCCCACTGCTATATATTCACTACACTTTTTCTCCCGCTGGTGTTCCTTTTGAATTAAATCATAAGAAAGGCAGACAGGCTTCTTCGTCCGTGGATCCTTGACTATCTCGGCATTAATTTGAAAAACGATTTTTAAAACTTCATGGGTCATGACTTCGTCAGCTGTACCTTCTTTTACTAATCTCCCCTCACGCATAGCAACCATATGATGGGAAAAACGTGAGGCATGATTAAGATCGTGAATGACCATCACAATCGTCCGTCCTTCTTCCCGATTCAATTTTTCCAGCAGCTGCAAGATCTCCAGCTGATGCGCCATGTCCAGATAGGTAGTAGGCTCATCGAGAAGCAAAAGGTCCGTTTCCTGTGCAATGGCCATCGCAATCCATGCACGCTGACGCTGTCCCCCTGATAGTGCGTCAACAGGATGATCGGCGAATGTTGTTAATCCAGTGACATCCAACGCCCATTGAATCACCTTTTTATCCTCATTCGATAGTCTGCCAAAGCCGCTTTGATGCGGGGAACGGCCAAACGAAATCAATTCGTAGACAGTTAAACCGCTAGGTGCTTCCGGACTTTGCGGAAGCACGGCCATCTTTTTGGCGATTTCTTTGGTCGGGATTTTGTGAATCATTTTTCCGTCCAGGTAAACAACCCCCGATTTGGCTGGATGAACTCGAGCGATTGTTTTTAAAATAGTCGATTTCCCGCAGCCATTAGCGCCGATGATGGTGGTAATTTCCCCTTTCTTTATGTTCAAATTCAATTCTTCTACAATGATTTTATCTCCATATCCTATTTGAAGATTCTCTGTTGAAAGTGAGACCACGCTCAGCTCCCCCTTTATTTTGCTTTCATAAGCAGGTAAATAAAATACGGTGCACTAAACACTGCCACAACAATTCCAACCGGTATTTCGGTTGGAGCGAGCAGATTTTTGCCGATCGTATCTGCCAATAGCACAAGTAACGAGCCTAAGATGGCGGTCACCGGAAGAAACAGCTGATGCCTTGGACCGATTAATCGTTTCGCTATATGCGGCGCGACCATTCCAAGGAATACGATGCCGCCCCCTGCCGCCACACTAAAACCTGAAAGCGCCACGGCAATGACAAGGAGCAGACGCCTTTCCTTCTCTACCCTGACCCCGAGCCCTGTTGCGACCTGATCGCCTAAATTTAATAGATTTAAGATATGCCCTTTAAAAATCGCAAATGGCAGAAGCACTAATATTAACGGGGCTAGAACACCAACCATTTTCCAGTTTGCTCCCCAAATATCACCGGAGAGCCAGACCGCCGCCTGCATAAAGTTTTGCGGATTCATTTTTAATTGAAAAATCATAATCGCGGCCCCAAAGCCGGAATTCACACCGATACCAACTAATATCAACCGGACAGGATCAATTCCCCTTTTCCAGGCTAGAACGTAGATAAGCAGGGCCGCAATACATGCGCCGACAAAGGCGAAAAGCGGCATTAAAAAAGTTCCAAAAGTACTAATACTGTTCATGGAGCCTTGGAAAAAATAGATAAATAAAATTACAGCGAAACCAGCTCCGGTGTTAATTCCCAAAATCCCCGGGTCAGCCAAATCATTTTTGGAAACTCCTTGAAGAATCGCACCGGCAACGGCTAATCCGGCACCGATTAATAAGGCTAAAATCATCCTTGGAAGACGAAAATCTACCAAAACGAGCTGGTCACGTGCAGTTCCCATGCCAATCAATGTCTTAAACACATTGATTGGAGCAATTCGCACCACCCCTAAATTTAAGCTGATGATAAAAAGAATGATCGTAAGCAGCAATAGGATGCTGATGGTTGCGATAAATTTATTTTGCTTTGCTTTCAATACGTTCATTAAAACCCTCTCCTTTCTCCGCGTGCCAGATAAAGGAAAAAGGGAACTCCGATGATAGCGGTAATCGCACCAACCGGTGTTTCAAACGGTGCGTTCACCATTCTCGCAGCGATATCCGCCAATACGAGCAATAATCCTCCTAAAACAGCGGAAATCGGGATGATCCAGCGGTAATCCGAGCCGATAATAAAACGGGTAATATGCGGGATGACCAGCCCTATGAAGCCGATGGCCCCCGCTACTGATACCGCTGCCCCTGTCAGCACAAGGACAACGATGACTCCAAGTAATTTGACGAGAAGGGTATTTTGTCCAAGCCCTTTTGACACCTCTTCTCCCAGGCTCAGAATCGTAATCGATCGTGAAATATACATAGAAAGCAAGAGTCCGAGCCCGCCAGCGACAAGCAAAATCTTCACGGAGCCCCAATTCATTGAAGTTAACCCACCGGCATACCAAAAGCTCATGTCCTTCGCCACTTGAAAATGAAGTGCAATCGCGCTCGAGAAGGCGCTCAGCATCGCTCCGACCGCTACTCCAGCAAGTGCGAGCTTAACCGGTGTCAAACCTCCTTTTGAATAAGCGCCAATCATGAAGACGAGCATGACGCCCAGCCCCGCTCCCACAAACGAAGAAAAAGTAAGACTTAAAAGGGTCGCTGCAGGGAAAAATGCAAGTGTAATGACTAAGGCAAAGGCAGCTCCATCGGTCACCCCCATGATTGATGGTGAAGCGAGCGGATTCCGTGTCAGTCCTTGCATGACAGCTCCTGACACAGCAAGCAATGCCCCAACCATTACTGCTCCTATCGCTCTCGGCAAACGGATTTCTTGAATGATTTGATGAGAAGTAACATCAGGATTGAAGTGCAAGACTGCTTCCCACACTGTCGCAAATTTGATATCTGCCGCACCGTAAGCAATCGATAATCCGATGGAAAGGATAATTAAAATAAGCCCAAAAATGATAACACCAGTTCCTTTTAGGAATGTTCTTTTTTTCAGATAGGGTATAGAACTACCTTCTTGTTGTTTGGCATTTTCACGCAAAAATGAACACCCTTTCTCATATGAAAAAACAAATAATTATTGAGTCTATAAAAAGCTCCAGAAATAATGATAATCATTATCATTAAGTATAAAGAGCAACTACTAATATTTCAATATATTAATAGTAGAAATACCACTTCCATAAAAATCCTTCAGAATCTCTTCACAAGATTTAAGAAATCTTGTTATTTTAATTATTGACTATCAACTTGAAAATGATTATCATTTGCATTAACAGAAGATTTTCACTATCAGGAGGAAAAACAATGTTTAAGAATCGCCTTTATTTATCTATTACGTTCTTACTTTTGTTAGTATTTGCAACCGCGTGTGGTAATGCAGATAATAAGGATACTAGCAAGAAATCAGAAGACAAAAATGTGGAAGTGAAATTACAGGACGCCATGGGTGAAGTTACGATACCAGCGAATCCTAAGCGTATTCTTGCCCCTTATTTAGAGGACTCTTTAGTGGCTTTAGGGGTAAAACCAGCGGCTCAATGGTCGATTGGCGATACCGTATTAGACTATTTGCAGCCCGAATTAAAGGGTGTTCCAAAGATTGGCTGGGATCTTCCATTGGAACAAGCAATCAGCAACGACCCTGATTTAATCATTTTCAGTTCTCCTACTGCGATTCAAAAAGGACAATATGAGGAATATAAAAAGGTTGCTCCAACCTACGTGTTTAAGGACGAGATTAGTGCAGACTGGCGTAAACAGCTTACACAGATGGGCGAAATTTTAAATAAGCAAAAGGAAGCCAAGGATGCTTTAGCTAAGTATGATTCCAAGGTTTCTGAGGCAAAATCCAAAATCCAGAACGCTATTGGAGAGGAATCAGCCGCCATCATTTGGGTAATGGGCGACAAATTTTATCTGATGGAAAACAATCGTTTCAGTGCAAATGTTCTTTATAGTGATCTAGGCATTAAGCAGCCTGACTTCGTCGAAGGATTAGGAAAAGCTGCGGTCCAGTGGGACCCAATTGCGCTTGAAAAATTACCTGAAATTAATGCAAACCATATCTTCTTAGTCAGCAAAAAAGGGGAACCCGGATTAGACATCTTAGCGAAGAGCTCCATCTGGAATGGTCTTGATGCAGTGAAAAACGGACACGTTTATGAAATGAACGACCCAAGCAACTGGACCATCAACGGACTAATCGCCAGCGAAAAAACCATAGACGAAGTCGTTAAAGCTTTAACAAAATAACAACCGTGTAAAGATTACAAATGGTGTCAGGCACCACAAAAATACATTCGTCCTCTTGTGGAGGACACATAAAAATACCTGCCCTCTTTCTTATAGGGCAGGTATTTTTATGCTATTTTACTGGACAAAATACTTCGTAAACAAGTTGGGAAAATTAAAAAAGGGTGTCAGGCACCATCTGTGGACAAATGTCCACGGGTGGTGCCTGACACCCTAAAATACCATCTAGTATTCTTTTTTTTGTTTTGAGTTTATCCAGGCTTGGAAAGGGGAGTAGTTGTTGTCGGGGAGTACACGAATCATTGGGATACTTAGTTTTTCTACAGGCAGAGCTAATTGATCATAAATGAATTGGTCATCGAAGCCAATTTTTGCTGCATCGTCTTTTGTACAGCCATAATAAATTGTCTTTAGCCTGGACCAATAAATGGCACCGAAACACATCGGACATGGCTCGCAGCTTGTGTAAAGCTCGCAATCTGTCAATTGATAGCTATCTAAAAATTTACAGGCCTCTCGAATCGCTTGGATTTCGGCATGTGCTGTCGGATCATTCTTTGCAGTTACCTGATTACGGCCGACACCGATAATTTGGCCGTTTTTTACCACTACTGCACCAAATGGCCCGCCGTTATTAGTAATCACATTTTCATAAGCAATATCCACGGCCATCTTCATAAACATCTCTTCTCTCATAAACTACCCCCATCCTTTTTCAAATTCCCTTAACATAATTTATTATCCCTATGCAGGAAAAAGAATTGTAAATTTATTAGACCCAAACACTTTTAAAACTAAAAAAACTAGCTTTCTCATTTAAAGAAGCTAGTTTTTTCTCCTATTAGCATTATTTATTTCTCTTTACTTTTCTTTTTCTTTGGTACTTTTTCAGGCATAGTTTCAACCCAGGTTACGGACTGCTGAATCCATTCCTTTATTTTATCAGGCTCTTCCCTCCATTGTTCTGGCAGCGCGACATACTCTTTCATCGGCCTGCCTGGCATAGGTGAAAACTCCGTTGCCCCTTCTTCCTCTAAAAGACGAAGACGATCTTGTTCTTGTAGTCTTACGAAAATTTGCGGGCCAAATAATCCCGCGAACATATTGCCATTAATAAAGCTCGCTAGGTTGCCGAACATCGGTTTTATATTGATACGGGGATCCACGGGAATAACGGAAGAGAAAAATGCTTTTGAGTCTTCATCTGGGCGTGGAAATGACATACGTACTCACTCCTTTTTTCGTTCTTTAAAGTCACCACTTTTAGTCATTCTACCTTTCATTGTGCCCAATAAGTCTAAGCAATAGGCAGAAAAATTATCGGTGTTGCATAATATGTAAGATTTTATGCTAGGAAAATATGAAACAATATAATTGCTATAAATTCACACAAAAAAGTTGTTCGTATATATCTGAAATTTTGTACAATGGTATTATAGGTTAATTTTGCCCAAATATAATAAGTTTTTGGACAATAATTCTAGGGCTATATTTTTGATCACAGTTGTGAAAGGACTTGAACGATAATGCTGAAAGCTAGGGTTTACGACTTATCCTTATTTTTCATTTCATTGGCCATAGCTTTTGGTTCATCTGAAATTCTGACCGTTAATTCCTATTATATAAAAGCCCTGATTATTTTCTGGTTTTTTTCTGTTCTTTATTTTCGCCTCCGGGTATTTTATAAAAATGGCAGTACGAATATTGAATATGGCATTAGCTATGACTTATCCATGGTCTTGTTCGCTGGACCAATTGGTTTACTAATATTTGAAACGATTTATCGCTTTACAGTTTATTCATATCGGAAATGGACCAAAACAGCTGATCCTAGTGAATTATCTGATACTTTTTATAACATTGGTTGCTTTGTCATAACGAACTCGATTGCCTATTTCCTGTTCCAGCATTTTATTGAAAGGTTTCAAACCGTCCCTTTCGGCTTTTGGATTCTGATGTTTCTCTTAGTCTGTATTTCCTCTTATCTTTCAGGTACTTTTATGGTTATTGTTTTTGTAATATTGGGAGAATTAAAATCCTTCAAAGAAGGAATCGACTTTATTTTTAGGGGGATTAGCTTCTTCGACTATGGGAAAGTGGCTGTTTCAAATGGATTGCTGCTCTTTTTTCTCCAAAATAAAAGCTGGGAAATGTTAATTATCATGTTTATTTTGAATTATATCGTTAGCCGCTCCTTCTATTACAAATCCCAGAGTATACAAAACAAGGTTGAACGGGACCAATTCGAACAAATGGCTTATACGGACTTTTTGACCGGGGTATTTAATCGTACCTTTATGGACAAAAAAATGGCTGAGCTCAACCAAACGGGTGAAAGTATTGGGATTGTCGTGGCCGATATTGATAAATTTAAAGGCATTAATGACAGCTATAATCATGCGGTGGGCGATAAGGTCATACAGCACTTTGCTGCAACTTTAAAAAGCTATCTAGATGTTGATGATTTTCTGTTTCGAAGCGGCGGCGAGGAGTTTACTCTCTGCCTCAGAAAAAGAAATTTCGATGAATCGTTAAGTTTGGTAAATAGAATGCTTGGAGGGATTGCAAACAATTCCGTTGCAGTAGAATATAACGGAGAACAGCTTTTTATCTCCTATTCTGCTTCATTTGGACTCTATTACTACAAAGTAAACGAACACATCTCCATGGAAAAAGGCTATATCCTTGCCGATGAACTCATGCTCCAATCCAAACAACTAGGAAGAAACAAAGTATCCGTCATCAACGGCTTACTAAACGAAAAAGTGGTCTAACCTATGCAGCATGGGTAGACCACTTTTTTTGTTGTTGGTGGTGTCAGGCACCATTAAAAGACATTTTCACTTTTTTGTACGCCTGGAGTGGACATATAGTAACTTAGACTGCCATCAGGCTTTTTATGTATTGGTCAGCGCGTTGGATCATCATTTCATCGGTTAGTCCTGTGAATCCGAAGTCTGTCCAGCCTGTATATACTTGTGGAGGTCCAGGGAGTACTTCGATTAAGGAAAGGATATCCCAATATGGATCATATTTGAATCCTGTGGAACCGGCGTGCCTTTGATATGCTGATAAGAATGCATCCGCTATGTGACCGCCATATAAAAGAGTTAAATTCAACCGGCAGTGGCCAACATCAATCCCTGCAGGACCCCGGCAGGCATTTACCCAATCGACTACACCACTGACTGCATGTCCATCCCACAAGACGTTTGTCGGATGATAATCCCGATGGATGAAGCACTGCTTAGTGTAGGGACGAGGTCCTTTTACTATATTAATAGCCTTTTTCCATAAGTCTGGACAGCTTGTCCAAGTAGGGATATCCAAGGAGTTAACGTCCATGTAGGTGTTGTAGGACCATGGAAAATCCCCGGCATCCACTGAGTGTATCTGAACTAATGTTTTTGCAAGGCCGTCCAGCCATAGATTCATGTTAACCGGACTTAGGTCCACACTGCCTCGAAGTCTAGTCATCAGCACAGCTGGCACTTGACAGGAGGTACCGGTTTTATCATATGCAACGATTTTAGGTGTCTGAATGCCCGTTCGTGCTGCCCATTGTAGACTCTTTGCTTCATGCAGGGCCAAATCTGGCTCTGCCAATACCCATTCTTCATTGTCGATTAACCGTAAAACGAGCTCTGAGACCCCTTGTTCACCATGTAGTGATAGACCGTAAACACTAGAAGACGTACCGCCTTTAAGCAGACTGAAAGAGTGTACTTTTGCCTTCCGATCTACTGAATCTATGACCCATTTAAGAACATTATCCGATAATTTGGATGCATAATCATCGAACATAATCAGTCCCCCTTTTATATTAATCTTCTTCCGATTCTATTCTTTAAATTAATATAAAATGATGGAACAATCAAACAAACCACAAAGTAAAAGAAATTCGGTGTCAGGCACCAATGTCCGCCTATAGTGGACAAAACGAAGAATTTGTCCATAAGCGGTGCCTGACACCGTAACACCGTTTAATATTTTTTTTCACGGCAGTTTTTACAGACTTTGATTTTTTCGTTTGTTTCTGTTGTGTGTGGGTACAAAAGCTTTATTCTTGTTCTCCCGCACAATGGGCATGTCCCCCGGCCGTTTGATGGCAGGTAGCTGATTGTTTTCCCCCGGTTCCTCTTCGCCATTTCC
Source organism: Neobacillus sp. NRS-1170 (assembly GCF_050468025.1). Taxonomy (NCBI): domain Bacteria; kingdom Bacillati; phylum Bacillota; class Bacilli; order Caryophanales; family Bacillaceae; genus Neobacillus; species Neobacillus sp. NRS-1170. The sequence goes on from NZ_JBITPF010000019.1 coordinate 82,341, forward strand.
ATCCATCCCTATCCAAAAAAATCTCGTTTCTTTATCTAATGTTGAACAGGCTTAAAGATTGATAGGCAAATAATTGTTTTTGTAACTAAAGTAAATATTGTGACGCCACTCATTACAAAAGTACTCTACCCTTTAAAGTTTTTAGATTCTCCATTAAAATGAGCCGCACTTATTGCAATAAATAGCTTCCAAAATACTATAAAATTCTACAAGAATCTACATAAAAAATAACAAATCCCATACTTAATGACTGTTTAAAGATATATAGAAATAACGACCCTTAGTATACAAACATTAATATACCCATAAAATTCCTAATCCTTATAAAACTTTTATAATAGGGATTTATCCCTATTAAAATACTATTCTAGAATCAATAGAAATATTTCGCTTTCTGAAATTTTTGTAAAACGAATATACTTTTTCATTCTAAATTTCCGACAAAATATACAGAATATTGAATTTACAATGGGCTTGTATTATTAAAATTTGATGAGAAAATTTTTGGGGGTGCAAGTATTTGGTTAAAAAGAAGTGGAAACGAAATCTAATGGTCATGTCCGCTATCACCGGACTAGGATTCACGACTCTATATCCTGGTCTCACCACGAAGACACAAGCGAGCGGGCTGCCCGATCAGCCTCTGCCAAAAGAGGAATCTGTCTCTATTGTTCAGTTGGAGGTTCCTAATCAAAAAGCAAAGGACAAGCTGTTAGAACTTGGAATTGACCTTGCGCACAGGGCCAGCGAACACAGTGGAATTTTAGAAGTAGACGCCGTTGTTACACCAACTGAGCTTGCCATGTTAAAAACCTTTGGAATCAAGGTAAAGGACACCTTAATCACAGAAAAGGAATGGAAGACTAGAACAGCAGAGAGACAGACTTCCGTACAGCAGGAGGCGAATCTGACAGCTGCTGAAGATTCCGTTAAAATTCTTCGGGCAAACCATTACACGAATCAATCTGAAACCTTCCTATATGTTGAAGCAAAAACAAGTGCTGGTGCTGCGGCAAGTACGGCTCTTACAGCCACCTGGACAGAAAATGGAGTTGAAAAATCAGCAACCCTTGAAAGATTTGTTGACTTAGGTGAATATATGTACCATTGGCTTGAAATACCCGTCAGCTCCATTCCATCATCTGTAAAAATCACAAGCAATCTTGGCGGAACTGCCACGAGTACCGTTACTCAGTGGCTAGGTGTAGACAAGCCTGGAAATCCAAAGAAACACTATGTCAAAGATTTTGTCGACCATTATATGGCTCCTGCTGAGCTATATGAGCGAGCCAAAAAATTAGCAAAAAATTTTCCTGATTTAGTAGAAATCATTGACATGCCGAATAAAACAAACGGCTATCGCCGATTGGCCCAGGCGACCGTGGGCAGCTCTACTAATTCCTCTGTTGTGGTAACTTCAAAAGCATGGGGCCATGAAGGCGGAAATGATATAACAGTAGAGTTCCGAAATCCTGAAACCGGCGATTCTCCTTTGAAAGTAACAATAGACGGTAAAAAGATTTTAGTGGATTTGGCTACAGATTCTTCCGCTATTGTTACAAGTACAGCAAAACAAGTAGTGGATGCCCTTAATTCTGATGCCAAAGAACTCGTATCCGCAACTACATTACGCGGCAATGCTGGTTTAGGAACGGTTTCCCCTGCAACTGCAACGTTAACTGACGGATTAAAAGCTCCTGCTAGCGTTTCCCGTGATCCTTTTACAGTAAAAGCAATCCGTATTGGAAAACACCGTGATGGTTCAAAGCCAGGTGTGCTTGGGTATGCTCAGGAGCACGCCCGTGAATGGGTAACACCTCTCGTGACAATTGAAACGGCTGAACGGCTGCTCCGAAACTATGCCTATGATGGAGAAACGAAGCAACTCGTTGATAACCTGGATATTTTCCTTGTTCCAACGGTAAATCCTGACGGAGCTAATTACAGCTTCTATGATTACAATATGCAGCGAAAAAATATGACCAATTATTGCGGTCCAACCGAATCGGACCCAGGTTACCGAAATTCTTGGGGCGTCGACCTAAACCGTAACCACTCAATCGGATCTGCTTTTGATGGATTTATTGGCGCTTCCACGTCACAATGCCGAAGCGGCACTTACGCTGGAACAGCAGAAAACTCCGAACCGGAAGCTAAAAATATAGTCTGGCTCGCTGATAAGTTTTCAAACATCAAATTCGCAATGAATATTCATAGCTATGGTGGGTATTTTATGTGGTCACCAGGTGCTTATGATGCAAATCGTACAACGCTGCCGCGTCCGACTGCAGGTGAAGAAGCCTTCTATTGGGCAGCCTCAGATACCATTCTTAACGATATTCAGGATCACAGGGGCACAGTCATTCTCCCAAGCCGTACAGGTCCAGTACCAGATGTACTATACTCTGCAGCAGGCAACTCTGCCGACTACCTATGGTATGCAAAAGGCATTTATGCATGGGATTTTGAAGTCGGAGCAGATTTATGGGATAAAGAAGCACAAACCTGGAAGCCCGTTGGATTCCAGCCTGCATTTTCAGAAGGCCATGAAGAAGCCATGGAATTTGCCAACGGTTTAATTGGCATGATTAAAGTGGCTTACAACAATTCGAAGGATCACCAGCCGCCTTCCTCAAAAGCTGTCCCTGGCAATGGTAAATTCTCCGTTCCGGTTGAGGTCAGCTTTGAAACGAGTGAGGCATCAACTATTTACTATACACTCGACGGCAGCCGTCCAACTTTTAAATCCGAAAAAATCAAGTTAAGTGGAATTCGTGAAGATGCGGAAACGTTGAAAGTTGATAAAACCACTACTATCAATTGGTTTGCGGTTGATGCAGCCGGAAACATTGAAAAAAATTACAATCCACTTAGCAAAGGAAATAACTTTAACTCTGTAACTTTAACAATAAAGTAATAATAGATTGGGAGGTTGGCCTTTTATGGTCAACCTTTTATCATATCAAAAAAGTAAAAGCCCAGTTCTCTGCTGAACCGGGCTTTTCTTAATCGATAATGTTTTATTTTTCAAAAATCGCATTTGATAACAGGCGGAATAGGTAATCGGTATGATCACGGAAGCCTGCTTCTAAACCGATCAAGGTAACGTCTTTATTTTTCTCTTTTACCATTATTGCCTGTCCCTTTGCAGTACTATTGTTTTTCCAGTGTCCTGCCAAAAAGAAATCGTCTGAGTCTGCAAGAGTTGCTGCAACTTCATCATTATCTGTTCCTGTATACCAGACTGGACGATATACGAAACCAAGGTCATTCTGCCCGTAACCAGCAGTTAAACCAGAACCTTCATAGCTCACCTTTACAATTCCGTTAGAGTTAGACCCGCCAGGATTTATCGTGTCATCCGTAAGGCCAAGTGTGAACGTTGCTTTTGAAGCACCTGCACCAACCGCAATGTACTTACCGCCAGCATTCATAAAATTATTTAGATTAGCTTTAAAAGAATCTAGCTGACTGGCATTTTGGAAACCAAATTCTTTGTTCGCTGCTGATAGGTTCGTAGAAATTAAACTCTCTGTACCGCTATATACAAAAACATCGAAGCCATTTAAGCCATTTTCTGCAACCTCAACCGGTGTGACTTCAGTCACCTGGAAGCCAAGTCGTTTCAATGCAAGCTTTGTTCCGCTGTGGGATTGTTGTTTCCCCATCCCTCCGTCTTTCAAAATGGCTACTTTTAAATTATTAAGTGTGGCTGCATCCGCAGGAATAGTAGCTGTTGATCCCACCTGCAAGCCTGATGCTTTAACCGCGGCAGAGATTTGATTTGCTGCGGCTTCTGTGTAGAAATTACCCTGTTGGTCACGTTTTACAGCAACACCTTGTTGAAGCAATGTATTTACTAGATTAACAGCTTTTACGGAGCTATTCGGAATTAGATATGGGCCTTTACCGGTAACAGCACCTTGTTCTGTGACCTGATTTACTTTGGTGGTTGTCACATCCACTGAATTTTGTGTTGGCAGCGCTTCAAAGCCCCAAAGTTCTGGCAGGCTCCATGCCGAGATATCATACATAGCTGGTGTATCATCTGTAATATCTTCCCCATCCCAAAGCATTGTATTGGCCAACCCTGCTTTCGCCTGATCCATTTTTACAATATACGTTCCTTTAGGATACGTTTTTCCATCTGCTTCAAACGCTTTTGCAGCTTGGACGACTTCGATATCGTTGTTTAATAAGTGGTTAACAGCTTTATCTGTTACTGTAGGGTCCTTTTCATCAACAGGCAGAATATAAGCTTTCGGGAAGAATCCATCTGGATGGAAAGGATGGTCAAAATTGATGCCGCGTTTAAACATTTCGATTTGATCGGTTATCATTGCCTGTTTATTTGCGGTTGCAAACTTAAGAGCACCCATAATGGCATTATACTGCCAGCGGACACCGTCCCAGTCATTTGTTGGCGCTTCTAGCGTATGACCATAGGCACCATGGTACATTGCATACATTGGTGTAAAGATTGGCGGATAATCATCCCAGCCAGCCGCATCATCACGTTGAGGAACGTAAACACCTTTCATGCTCTTGTAGAGATCCCCTGTAAAATCTGCTTTATCTGCCATGATATTGGCTTCCATTGCCTCAGCCTGCTTATAAGCCCACTTGTTATATAGGTCGTACTCATAGTTTGGATTATGCGGCGGTGTACAAGGCTCAATTAATCCCTGGCGGTTTGGTGCGTAATTCTTTACATATCCATGTGTATCTAGGAATACCATCGGATTCCACTCTTTAATAAGACCTACGGTTTCCCTCGTTTCCGGCTGTGACTGTGTGATAAAGTCACGGTTCAAATCGATCCCTTCTCCGTTAAAACGAGTTGCATTAACACGTCCATCAGGGTTTTGCACAACATTAAAAATGAGAATATTATTTTCCAAAATTCCCTTTGTTTCTTGGTCATTTTGTGTTGCAAAACGTTCTATCAATTGTAGAAGTGCATCGCTTCCTACAAATTCAGTCCCATGAATGGAGCCATTAATCATAATAGGAACTTTAAAGTCTGGATTTGCAGCAATCCAATCCTGGGCCTTCCCTGGATTTTTAAACATCTGCTTCCTAAGTGCTTGGATTTTGCCAAACTTACCTTGTGTAGTTGGATCAGCAATCGTGACAACATATAGTGGGTGCCCATCCGCTGACTTTCCACGGACTTCAACTTTAATTCTATTAGATTGTTTTGCAATTTCATTTAATTTTGTACCAATTTGTGAGAACTTCACAAAATCATAGTTCTCACTATTAAACTTGCTGCCATCCTGTTCTTCGTATGTATTGACGTTTGTCCATTTTGGGCCTTCAGCAAAACCTGTTGACCAAGGAACCATTGAAATTAAACTAACAGCCAAAATACTAGCAGCAGCTTTTTTCTTAGTGCTTTTCTTCATGATTAACCCCCATATATGTATTTTTATAATAAAATATGTATTTTTATTTACGAAAATAGTATATTAATAATTCCAAAATATAGCATCCTACTAATTCCCTGTACAAATAAGGAAATTTTTTAGGTACAAGGATATATATAAATATACAATCATCACGGCCATTGATAAGAAATTCTTTGTACACTGTATACGCACAAATGTCCAAAAATGGTGCCTGACACCATATTAAAAGGAATATTTTCTAAGCAGGCGAATATAACACATTAGGGAATCTATATGGACATTTAATCATTTGAAGGGAGATTGTTTATGAATCAAATCATTTGTGGAAACCTGGCGGAAACGAGGATGCAGTTATTAGATGAAATTACTACATTAAGTTTTGAAGAATTGAATACTGTTTTACGAAGTGATACCTGGAGCGTGGCTCAAGTTTGCCATCACCTTTATTTAGCAGAAAAATCATTTGTACATGGGATTAATTATGCTCTAAAACAAAAGGACAGCCCAAAGGTCAAACCAAGATCAATCGATCGTATTTCCGATCGGACAAGGAAAGTCGACGCACCAAGTTTCATCATACCTAGTGAAGAATCCTTTGAAATTCACCACATCCTCAATATGCTTAAGGAATCGAGAACGATGCTGCTAAACGTTTTAAATAAGATTGAGAACGATTCCATTTTGCGTGATAAATCAGCAAAACATCCTCTCTTCGGCGAACTCCCCCTTATTCAATGGATTGAGCTTATCTATTTACACGAACAACGGCACATCGAACAAATCAACGAAATAAAATCTCAAATTCTTTGATTTATGGTGTCAGGCTGCACGACTATAAAATCCTTCCCATATGATAGGAATAAGAACCGAAACAAAACTTTCAATTGGAAGGGAAAGATGTGGTGCTTTAAATGAAAAAATCCCAAGCTTATCATCATTCGTTTCAAAATCTTCAGGAGAATGGGATGTCGTTTGAACAGGTCTTTGAACGGATTGTCGAGTTCATGAAGATAAACCCAAATGGGAACTACCGTTTAATGGTCGGCACAGATTCACAAGTTCATAGATCCACGACCATATTTATTACTGGTATCGTGATTCAAAATGAGGGACATGGCGTGTGGGCGTGCATTAGAAAGGTGATTGTACCAAGGAAAATGACGCATTTACATGAAAGGATTTCCCTCGAACTTTCGTTAACAGAAGAGATTGTGTCTATGTTTACGGAAGATAAAAAAAATGAATTGATTAGCATTGTCCTCCCCTATCTTTATCAAGGGGCTACATTTACAATAGAAGGTCATATCGATATCGGTGCCGGCAAACGTAACAAGACCAGTGAATTTGTAAAAGAAATGGTTACGCGAATCGAATCCATGGGAGTTGAACCAAAAATCAAACCGGACGCCTTCGTTGCCTCCAGCTATGCAAATAGGTACACTAAATAGGTGTCAGGCACCGCAAATGGACATTTGTCCACGGGTGGTGCCTGACACCCTTTATTATATACACTCTAATTCTACTTTGACTATAGTGCCAACACCGGACTGGCTTTCGATTTTCATTATGCCGTTATGTTCCTGTATAATTTTGTTGCTGACGGTAAGTCCTAGCCCGATTCCCTTATCCTTTGTGGTATAAAAAGGAGTTCCTAGAAAACCCATGAGCTCTGTATCGATCCCAACACCTTCATCCCTAAAACTAACAAGTACCCTTTTGTCCTCTATTTTTTGGATATTAATATGTACATTTCCTCCGTTTGGCATCGACTCAATGGCATTCTTAAGGAAATTGACAAACACTTGCTTTAATTGGTGCGGACTGCAAAGTAACTCAATATCATCTAATGGATACGCTTTTTTGATTTGAACATTATGCAGTAAAGCCTGCGGGTGCAGAACATTAATCGTACTATCTAAAATCCCTATTAAATTTTCCTTTTCAAATTGAATGGCCTGCGGTTTTGCTAAGGACATAAACTCATTTACAATCATATCAATTCGGTCTAGTTCGTTCATAATAATAGATAAGTAGTTCTCTTGCTTACTCTTCTCACTCGTACTTTTCAATAGTTTTGAAAAGCCTTTTAATGAGGTTAAAGGATTGCGAATTTCGTGTGCCACACCTGCAGCGAGCTGGCCAATGATCGATAGTCGGTCTAAATTACGAAGAGCATCGTCATTTTTTACCCTGTCTGTTATGTTTCTTCCAACTGCCACAAATGAATCAATTTCTTTTTGCTCGTTATATATCGGTGAAATATTCGTTTCAGAAAAGATTACATCGTTATCACCGGTTTTAATCCTTATTTCAAACAGCTGTGGTTCCCCAGTATCGATTAAGTTTTGAACCACGGTTTCAAAATATTCTTTATCCTCAGGAAAGATAATATCATCGACATTCCGCCCAACTAATTGCTCAGGAGTAAACCCAATCCCTTTCTCATGAGATGGGGATGCATAAAGAATCTTTTTATCTTTCGTATAAACCTTGATCATATCTGAGGTGTTTTCAGTAATTAGTTTATATAGCTCCCGCGTTCTTTTCAATTCCCTTTCAGTATTCAGGTGCTCTGTTACATCACGGTAAATGGCCATTATCGCGATTATATCACCATTTGAATTTCGAAAAGGTGAATAGGATACAGCGATATCAAGGACACTTCCATCTTTATGGAACCGCTGTGTTACGATATTATGAAAAGCTTTTCCGAGTTTGACAGCTTCTATTATTTTGACCACTATATCAGGATTCGGGAATTCCGTAAATCTCTTCCCGATGATATCTTCCTCCGTATAACCAAATATTTTGGTATACATTCGGTTTACACGAATAAAACGATTGTCCATATCGACTAAACAAATTCCGTCGACTGTACAATCAAGAAAAAGATCGATTAACTCATCTGGATTATAGATGACAGATTCATTTGCTTCGCCAAATATCTGAAAACTCTTCGACATAGAGATCTCCCCAAACAATCAATTATTCTCACTCATCATATCCATTTTACAGAATTATACGATAAAGAAAAGAGAAATTTTTTGAATATTATATGCGGTGTCAGGCACCACAAAAAGACATTTCAACCAATTTTGTCCACCGTAGGCGGACATTGTCATTTCTGTTTTCTATTAGGGAAATTTTTTATTTTTGTTTCGGGGAAGGATAAGATTGGAAATGTGTCTATTAATAACACGGAGGATATTTCTTGATTACTTTAATCAAACCACTGTTAGTGAACATTACGATTTTATTTTCTTTTACTTTTAATGCAAACCTATTTTTTCCTTTCCAAACGAAGATTCCTCTTTCTTTTAAGCAACAATTCATTTTGGGTTTAATCGGTTCATTTGGTGCCCTTTTTTGTATGTTTTATCCTATCGAAACTTTAGGGGACACCCATTTTGATTTAAGAATGTGTGCAATTATCATTCTAACTCTATATGGGGGATGGGTTCCAGGTAGTATAGTTCTATTATGCGTCTGCATTTTACGGTATATTATCGGAGGAAAATTCCTTATCATTGGAATCATTGTTTCTATTGCCTCATTCGTAAGTGCCATTTTACTTAGAAGTATTTTTCTTAAAGCCCAGTCGAAAGTTACCGCAGGGTCCCTAGTCATATTTTGTTATTTTATTGTGTATATCACGATTCTTTACTTTAACGTCCATTTATTAGACCTGGCATTTTATCTTGTTTACTTTATTGCCTTTTATTTAACCACCGTTGCCTTAATTTATGTGATTGAACACTTGATAAAAATAAACAAGCAGTTCGAGGAGATGGTTTATCTCGACAAATTAACAATGATTGGACAATTGACGGCATCCATTGCACATGAAATTAGAAATCCGCTTTCAACAGTCAGAGGATTTATCCAATATTTAAGCACAGATACCAAGGATGAACAATTAAAAAAATTCTCCCCCTTAATTATGGAAGAGTTAGACCGAACCAACAGCATTATTACAAACTATTTAAAACTGGCAAAGCCAGAACCCTTTCAGCTTTCCGTCATTTCACTAAATGATGTCATAAGTGACTGTGTCCAATTAATGAGACCACTTGCTTCCTATTCAAATGTCATCCTTGACTATGAAAATAAAGAAAAATATTTTGTGCAAGGAGATGAACACCATTTAAAGCAGTCACTCATGAATGTGATAAAAAATGGGATAGAGTCTATATCTAAAAAAGGCACCGTTCATATCACTTTAAATGGAGATCCTCTCAAAAACATGGTTGAGATTAGAATTAAAGACAACGGCAAGGGAATGACTCCTGAACAGTTAAAGATGATCGGCCTCCCCTTTTATAGAACAAAGTCAAAAGGGACTGGCTTAGGCAGTATGGTTACCAACAAAATCATCCGTGAACTGAACGGGTCAATAGAATATGAAAGTGAAATCGATAAAGGGACGGTTGTGAAAATTGTTTTTCCATTCCTGCATGAAAAAAAATGAGGCAGTTTCTATTAAAAAAGAAACTAGCCTCTTTCTTTTATCCGTATTGGGGGTACTTGAAGGTATGTCATCATCCGCCAAACCCACTCGAACGGGCCGAATCGGAAAAAACGCAGCCACAAGGTGGTAAAGATAAACTGGATAATATAAATAGCCACGCACAGAAAAAAAGACTGAATATATGTGATTCGGTTAGATAAATCAAAAATCTCCCCTGCCAGCAAAATAAAGGCTGTTTGCGAAACATAGTTCGTCAGCGCCGTCCTGCCATAGCTTTTTAAAGGAGAGAGAACCTTTCGCACAATTGGAATTTGCAATAACAAAATGAATACCCCAATATAAAAAGCTGAGACAACTGGACCGATTGTGATTCCAATATTGATGAACCTTTGTGTCTCAAGGTTATTCGCAGCCGTCATTACCGGTAAATGCTGATACTGATAGATTAATCCTAAACCACTTAAGACAAACAAAATGCTAGTAAAAATAACGGCCATTTTCAAACGATGAGAAATCCTTTCAAACACCTGAAACTGTCCTGCAGCGATTCCTAATAACATAAGTGGAACAACCATGAAAATTTTGTTCGAAAAAATACTTAATACAATCAGCATGGTGGTTCCGAACACAAGGTTAACGATCTTATTTGCTTTATAGAAAGGCAAAATAAACAAGCTGCAAATAGCATAAATGGATAAAGCTTCCCCCTGTTGAAACTGTACATGGATTAGGCCAAAAATAAACAAAGCGAGGATCCTTCGCAGAAACAAAGCATAACCATTTTTTCCTTTCGCATTTGCCCTGCTGATAAAAAGATAAAACCCGACACCAAACAAAAAGGTAAAGATGGTGTAAAAACGGCCCTCCACAAAAAAATAGAGAACCCTCCAATACGAGGCATCCAGTGAACCAGGTTCCGGCGGCGTTACTGAAAGCAAAGGAATAATATTTACGAGGATAATTCCCATAAGGGCAAAGCCTCGTAAATAATCCAGCATATCAATCCGATTACTTATATCCATCGCATTCCTTCCTAAACGGTATCTGACACCCATAATCGTTCGACTGTCACTTCATTATTGTCCAAAAACTGCAAAAGAAACACGTCCGGGTTACTTAAATTTTGCCAGTCCTCAAAACCAAAGTCTGGCTGGAAATTCTTTAAGAGTAATGACATTAAATTCCCATGGGTCACGATGAGGGTATTTTTCGCCTCACTTTTCATAATGTCCTCGACCACACTTACCACACGGTTCATTGCTTCCCTGCTTGACTCCCCGCCATCAAATTTTAACTCCAGGTCATCAAAGGTTTCCTTTAGCCTTTCAAGCCAGTCAGGCAGATTTAGGGCACTCAATATCCTCTCAGATAACCGTTCATCGAGCTCAAGTTTCATTTCTTTCTGAGTTGCTAAAGGCTGTATCGATTGAATAGCCCGGACAAAAGGACTCGAGATGATTCGTTCAATATCCTTATTTGAAAGAAATCTCGCTAATGTCTCGGCCTGTTGCACCCCTTTTGCCGTTAACAGCGCCTCCAGCTGCTGTCCCTCTGCCTCACAATGCCTAATTACATAAATGCTTTTCATTCCCAATTCCCCCCTAAAACTCATCATCCTCATCTTGAGATTCCACTGAATTCATCGATGCATTGTAGATCCTCTTTGCTTCGTACCGATCAGCCACCTGCAGCTTGTTGAGAATATTGGAAATATGATTGGCCACCGTTTTCGTGCTTAAATGCAGCCGTGCACCAATTTGGGTGTTCGTATATCCCTGTGCAATCTGCTCCAGCACTTCGGTCTCCCTGCCGGTTAACTCACTAAGCGCAGGATTCAGAACTTCTTTTTTCTCCGGCATCGAAAAATAGTTCATCATCCGTTCTGCAATATCTGAACTAAATACGGCACCTCCATTTCCCACCATCCGAATCGCCTGCATGAGCTCCATTTCGCTAGCATCCTTTAAACAATAGCCCCTTGCTCCTATTTTCATTGCCGTGAATACCGACTTATCATTCTTTAGCATCGTGACAATTAATATTTTCATCTTCGGCAGTTTTTCTTTAATGACCCGCGTCGCCTCGATCCCGTTTAAACCGGGCATGCGAATATCCATGACTACTACATCAGACTTAAGCTTCAAAGCCATTTCGACTGCTTCATCACCAGTCGCCGCTTCTCCAATCACTTCCAAATCTTCAGTTGTTTGAATGAGATTTCGAACTCCGCTGCGAAATAACGGGTGATCATCTGCCAATAAAATTCTCATGTTAGTTCCTCCCCTTGTAAAAATGGAAGCAGAGCTTTAACCCGCGTCCCGCCTGTATTTATTTTTCCAATAAAACAATAACCCCCAAGCTCTGAAGTCCTCTCCCTAATCGATTTCAAACCGAGCCCGCCACTGCAAGACGGTTTAATATGGTTGGGCAGACCAATCCCATCATCGATTACCTCAATCTCCAAATCTCTTTCTGAAATCACGCTAATCAACACTGAGCATTGGGCTGCCTTGGCATGCTTGACCACATTGACCAGAGCTTCAGTAATGATTCGGTAAGCCGCAACCTCAACAGCGGCCGGCAACAAAGGCATTTGGACAGGAGCACTGAAACTCACCATCAATGGAACTGACGATTTTTTCATTTCATCGATTCTAGCTTGAATGGAGCCAATTAAACCAAATTCATCTAAAGTCGGGGGCCGTAAATCATGAACCATCGTGCGGATTTCACTTACAGTCGTCCTGATAACATTTCTTAGATCCCCCAGAAGCTCAAGCGTCTTATCCGGATTCTTTTTCACATACTGCTCAGCCGCTGCCACATTAAAGGATAATGAAAGTAGTTTTGGGGCAAGGTCGTCATGCAGATTCCTCCTTATTTGCAGACGCTCTTCTTCACGCGCGAAAACCAGTCTCTCTCTAGATGCTTGCAAATCAGTGGCGAGGACCTGCATCCCCCATGTCATTTTTACCGTTTGAACAATCGGTCCGGCCTGGCGGAGCATGACGTCCATCAGCCTCAAATCCTCTGCCGTGAAGACTTCTTCAGCCGATCGGCTTGATACATTCAGAATCCCCAACTCCTCACCTCCATGAACGATGGGAAAATAGTGTACATCAAACACAGCAGCTCCCGATGAGGCAGCCATTTTTTCTTCCCCATTCACCTTTATCGAAATACCAACAAAGGGAAGCCTTAGGGCATCTTTGACTATTTCCGACACAACCTGAAGAACCTCCTCAGGTGCTAATGGCTTGCTGAGATGGTCGCCCAATTCCTTCAGCACCGCATAAGGATCATCATGCCTCCCCTTCATCAGCCGATTCACAATCCGCTGCAGCCTTTCTTTTAAAGGTGAAAAAAGAACAGCAACTACTGCGGTAGAAATAAGGGAAATGATAAAACTTCCTTCTGTTTTAAATAAACTGCTTAAATACATGACTAATCCGGAATATAGAAGAATAATAGAAAGGGACAAAGCACCGTATAAAATAGTACGGTTCACAAGCGGGTCAATATCCCACAAACGGTGCCTTAAGATGGCCAGCACCAATGTCAACGGAATAATCGCCACAACCGCATACAACGAAGCGCTTAAATAAATATAGGAAACAGGATTTTCTGCATAAATGGGGTAAACAAAAAAACCGCTGAGAATAATCGATCCGATGAAAGAAATGGCAACCCCATAAACAACCCATTTTGTTTGCTGCTGTTCCACTGAGCCGGAAACCTTTCGATAACGAAAAATCTGCGAGAAAATAGTGACTGCAATCATAAGCAAATAGTAGATTAGTCTTGCCATATTTGACCAGTTCAACAGATCAAACTTTGTCCCTGGCATCATTAAGCTTAAAATTTGGATGACGCAGAATGGAACAAACACAAACAGTGTCCAGCGCGGGACAAGCCTGCCATTTGGAAAAAGCAGCAAAAAGAGAAATAAGGATATCCTTCCGATCCCCGCAATTACCTCTGGAGCCCATTCCAATACGCCTCCCTCAGATCCCATATAGATAAGTGACGTGAACGTGGTTCCATATGCCACAAGGGCAATAACGGCAAGAAACCCCATCCCACCGCGCTTATTTTTTAAAAAAATAATCGAAGCGGCAAAGTAAAAAAGAAAGGCGAATGTACTTTCTATGATGACAAACCATAAGGAGTAAGTTTCCGGTGTTAAGTGATAGGCTGCTAATTTCTCTAACGTTGTCGGCGGAGCGGGTGCCAACGAACTGCATGTGTCCAACACACACTCTAAACGAAGTATTTCGAAATATTGAGGGATGTTATTTAAGAAAAAAACAATCGTAAAAACGCTAAACAGGAAAACGAATGATTGCAAGAGCAGTAATTTAAGATCCTTCCTTTTTCGCAACAGTCCTCTACCTTCCATTTTCAACATATAGGAAAATTATAGCAACGACTGGCCTTTACTGTATAGCGTCGTTTCCCGATTTTCCCTATAAAAGTTCCCAATCTATTTAGGTATGGGCTGCCCTCGTAAATAGGAATAGCCGCTTGTTATGATTGACATGTAAATAAGGAACCTAAGGGAGCTGGGAAAAATGACGTTAGAAAAAGTAGTTAAGTGGCTAGGCTTAATTTGTATTTTAGCAGGAATTGCAAGAATGGGGATGACACCGTCAGGATTAATTTTTGGCGGGGACAGCAAGCAGGAAATAACCTTCGCCTTGATCGCCAGTATTTTAATGGGGGTTAGTTCGATTAATCTCTTTCTAGCACAATCGAAGCAAACAGGGGTTTTGGGTTTTATTGCGGCCATCTTTCTTTCAGTCGGCAATATCATATTAGCAAGCGGCTTTTATGGCTTCTTCGCCTATGGACATTTACCGAAACCGGGGACGTTCGTTAATATCGCGGAATCGCTCACCTATCCTGGACTATTACTAGGCACACTCATCCTAATGATTGTTACCTTCCGCGCCAAGGTCTTTCCGCGCTGGTATATCATGATTTTTGCTTTAATGCTGCTGTCGTTAGGAATTCCGTTCCTCGGCGACTGGTTTGCCTTCTTTTGGGGACTGACTTACGTTGCGATGGGCTATACCATTTTAACAGGAAAGTACAAAAACATAACAGCACAGACAGACAAAACAACATCTAATGTAAGCGTTAATTAAAGCGAAAAGCCCCCAAAAGCATGGGGGCTTTTTACTTAATATTCCAATCGATAGATTAAAAATCTCTCATTGGGATTATGTTCATAAACATGAGGCAATTTAATTTCCTGCATCATTTCAAAAGCCGTCTGGTTTTCTAAAAAATAAATATAATCCTCAGAAGGATAATATAAAACTATTTCTACATCACGCACTGCTTCTTCCACAGACCGCAAAATATTGTTGATAATATTCCGGAAAACTTGAATCGAAAACGGATTAAAAAAATAAAACCGATTTTCTGATGAATTAATCTGGTATTCCTCAGCTAGGCAGCAAACAAAGTGAATATGATCCATTCCGTTATGTTTCCTTGCATAACTTTTTCGATTTTCAATCGCATCTTGAAAAAGTGATTTGTCCAACTCAACCCCGAGGACATGGGCATGAAATAAATAATGAATGTAAAAATTCAATCGCCCTTTTCCACAGCCAAAGTCCACAATATAATCGCTGCTTTTTAATTTGTAATGATCAAAAAGCACCTCTAATGCACTATACGGAGTTGGTTCATAACGATGATAATGCAAGGATTTGTGGACATCCTTTGGATATCCCTTCGTTTTAATATTAAACAATTTGTCATAATAATGTTCTTTCATAGTTGACTCCTGTGTATGCATGATTAGGCTGATTGCAGTGGAAATGTATGTTACTAATTTTTTACTCGTAAGGCTTTCGCTGAAACCGAAGAAAGCTTAACGGATAATGGGAAGGCGCAAAGAAGCAAGATAATGATAAAACCAATAACTCCCCCCCAGCCATATTGAGCCCAGAAAAATCCACCGGCCGACCCTGCAATACTTGAACCACTGTAGTAAAAAAATAAATAAAGCGAGGAAGCCTGTGCTTTTCCCGTTTTCGCTCTTATTCCGACCCAGCTTGAGGCAATGGAGTGAGCGCCGAAAAAGCCAAAGGTAAAAACGGCAATCCCGATTACTTTTAATACTAACGGTTCACCTAGGGTTAATACCGCACCTGATAGCATAATCAAAAGTCCAAACCAAAGGACTTTGCGGCGTCCGAGCGAATCGGATAATCGTCCCATCCAAGTTGAACTGAAGGTACCTGTTAAATAAACGATAAAAATCCATCCAATAATGGTCTGGCTTAACTGATAAGGCGGCTCCAGCAATTGAAAGCCAATATAATTAAATAAGGTAACAAAGCTACCCATTAAGATAAACGCAATTCCAAATAAGCATAATAAAGCAGGATCCCTCAAATGACGGAACAAAGAAACAAATAAACCCTTTAAATTCAAAGGTTTTGGTTTAAAATTTCGAGATTCCGGCAAATTCAGCCAAAACCAGATACTTAGCAATAGGCTGATGACACCGATGCTGCCCATGGCAATCCGCCACGAAAAAAAGTCCGTCACTGAGCCTGTAATAATTCTCCCAGCCATTCCTCCGATGGAATTGCCGCTAATATATAGGCCCATTGCTGTACCCAAACTATTTGGTTCGACCTCTTCTCCAAGATAGGCCATCGCAATGGCGGGAAGGCCGGCAAGAACAACACCTTGGAGTACACGGAATGCCAGTAATGACCCAAAATCAGGGCTAAAAGCCGTAAAAATAACGATGAGAGAGGATAAAATTAATGAAGCCCCCATGATAATCTTTCTTCCCCATGCCTCAGAAAAGGAACTGGTAATCAGCATGAATACGGCGAGGGTAAATGTAGTGACTGATAATGTTAGACTTCCCGTGGCAGCCCGCACTCCAAACTCTTTTGAAAAAATCGGCATAAGCGGCTGTACGTCATAAAGAATGGAAAATGTAATAAATCCCCCGGCAAAAAGGGCAAGATTTGCTTTCCGAAATGCCGTTGTCCCCTGTTGCAGCTTATTCACAAAAACCCTTCTCTCAATAATATGTTTCATTTTCACCTTACTCCTATAGTGAACATATTTCAATGAATTAGCAATACTGCCCCTTCCCAAAGAAAAAACGGCATGATTCCTCTTGTTTCAGAGTCATGCCGTTTTTATTTATTATGATGAAATCTGGCGGATAGCCAATTCATCCCTGATTACCTGTGCTGGATATTGATAAACAGATGGACTTCGCAAACAAAGCTTTTCCCAAGCATCTACACAAATCGGATCAAAATGGGTGCCCTTGTTTTCGATTAAAAATTCCATCGCCATCGAATGGGGCCAAGCTTTACGGTAAGAACGTTCTGATGTGAGGGCATCATAGACATCAGCAACTGCCATAATTCTAGCAAATAAGGGTATGTCGTCGCCTTGTAATTGATCCGGATAACCGCTGCCATCCCATTTTTCATGATGTGAACGGATAACTCCCAGCTCTTCCATCATAAAGCCAAGCTCCCTGCAAATCTCGTAGCCATCTAAAGGATGCTTTTCGATAATAGCCCTTTCATCAGACTGCAGCTTCCCAGGTTTGTTTAAAATCGCATCGGGGACACTAATTTTTCCGACATCATGAACCAGCCCCCCCTGAACAACCGCGCGCAGCTGCTCCGGTTTTAACCCGAGTTCTTCTGCAAGCTGCAACGCATACAAGGTAACCCTAAAGGTATGGCCTACTGTATAGATATCCTTTTTTTCTGTAGCATTCACTAAGGCTTTGACACTTTGTCCAATACTGTTCATCACTCGTTCGAAAGGGTCGGTTGTATAGAGCGAGCGAATCGATTCCGCCAAAGACCCTTTTACACCATACTGTTTGATGAGTCCGGTGATCATAACAATCATCGAGGCGAGTAATAAGAAATGATATATCCACCAGCTTAGGTTCCATTCCTCCCCTCTTACCATAATAAGCTGAGAGACTATGAACCAACTGGAACTATATACAATCGATAATTGTAACGGAAATCGTGTAAATAGATAGGATTGATAATAGCGATAAGCTGTCATGCCATTTAATAACAGAATGACAATCGTCAAAATCACATTTAATGGCATTACATGTAATGGAATATCATGGGTAAGATGAGGATTCAGGATCCCGATGATTGAAAAAATGACTAAAACTGGCGTCCATAATGGAAGCAGCCATCGCTGCCTTTTTGCTAAAAAATTTACAAGAGGGTTGTCCGAAGGGAGTGAAGACAACCAAATCCAAACCGTTGCCAATAACATGCTTAATTGGGCTGCAATGGCAGGCAAATGGTAGTTATCGAGAAAGATATCCGGAGTTGCCAGACCATGAATCGAAAACATAATCCCAAGAGAGAAGAAAGACAGTGACAGAAAACTAACTTTTATATTGCGGATTCTCACAGCGGCAATCCCTACAGCAATCGCGATGATACTTGCTAGAAGAGATACGAGACTGACGATATAAAAATGCCCCCTTGGCATCCGGAAGAATTCATCCTTTAATATTCCCTGATGAAGAGCTTCAAATAATAAATAGGGAAATGACGCAGCAATCAACGGCCACAGAAAACTGTAAGACTTCATAACCATCCTCCAAAACGAATAGATATTCAATCATATGCTGCAGCACTCTAATTAAAACTAAAACCCAGTCTAATGACTGGGTTTTTTTAAAAACATTAATTATTCAACTTTAAAGTACCTTACTTAAGAACGCTTTGGTACGCTCATGCTGAGGGTTACTGAATATTTCATTTGGTTCATTTTCTTCTACAATATATCCCCCATCCATGAAAATGACTCGATCGCCAACTTCTCTAGCAAATCCCATCTCATGGGTAACAACCACCATGGTCATGCCTTCTTTTGCGAGCTGTTTCATGACCTCCAAAACATCTCCAACCATTTCTGGGTCTAGTGCTGAGGTTGGCTCGTCAAATAGCATGATTTTCGGATTCATAGCCAATGCTCTTGCTATAGCAACACGCTGTTTTTGTCCCCCGGAAAGTTCCCCCGGATAGCTATTGGCCTTTTCACGCAGGCCAACTTTACTCAGCAGCTCAAGTGCCATTTTTTCCGCTTCTGCTTTCTCCACTCCAAGGATTTTAATTGGACCCATCGTGATATTTTCTAACACTGATTTATGCGGGAAGAGATTGAACTGCTGGAAAACCATCCCAACCTCTTGCCTTACTTTATTAATATTGATTTTCGAATCCGTGATATCATGGCCGTTAATAACCACCTCGCCGCCTGAAATCTCTTCAAGGCGATTTAAACAGCGGAGGAAGGTACTTTTTCCCGATCCGGAAGGACCGATCACACAAACTACCTCTTTTTCTTGGACTGCGGCATTAATATCTTTTAAAACCTCTACTTTTCCAAACGATTTTCTTAAGTTTTTAACAGTGATAATACTCATCGAAGCTGAATCCTCCTTTCGATGAAATTAGCTAGAATGGTTAATAAATAGATAATGATAAAATAAATCACACCGACAGCCAGCCAAATTTTGAAAGCTTCAAAGGTTGCCGATGCCTGAATTTGTCCTTGCTGAGTTAAATCGGCTATCCCAATAACAGATAAAAGAGACGTATCCTTTAAGCTAATAATAGACTGGTTCGTAATGGTAGGAAGCATTCTTCTAAAAGCCTGCGGAAGCACGACATAGCGCATGGTTTGGGAGGCTGTAAAACCAATCGATCTTGCGGCTTCCGTTTGCCCCTTATCAATTGACTGAATACCAGCGCGAATGATCTCAGCAAAATATGCCCCTGCATTGATGGCAACCGTGATAATCCCAGCTGTTGTACTATTTAATGACACTATATGAAGGGAATTGACACCGAAATAAATAAAGAATAATTGAACAATAAATGGTGTTCCGCGTATCGCGTCAACATATATCTTTGCAATCCAGTTCAAAATCTTTATTGGTGCTAATCGTAATAAGGCCACTACCAACCCAATTAAAAAACCTAGAATAATAGCTATTACAAATATATAGAGGGTTACTTGTAGCCCTTTTAATAAAATAGGCAATGCTGCAGAAATTATATCCATCCTAATCATCCCCTTTCAAAAAGAAAGCGCGCAGGTTCGCGCGCCTTAGGTTTGGCTTATCTATTATTCACCAAGATAAGTTTTAATGATTTTATCGTAAGTTCCATCCTTCTTCAGCTCAGCAAGACCTTTATCAATTTTTTTCAATAGGTCCTGGTTTTGTCCTTTTAGTACGGCAATTCCATATTGGTCTCCATTTAAGCGGTCACCAACGATTTTTAAGCCAAGGTCTTTTTGGGCAATAGCATAAGAGATTACTGGATAATCTTCAATAAGTGCATCAGCATTTCCGTTTGATACTTCTTGAAACATTGCCGGGCTGTCGTTAAATTGAACAACATTGATTCCTAGCTTAGTTGCATTATCCTGTGCATATTTCGCACCAGTAGTTCCTTTTTTAACAGCAACAGTTTTACCTTTTAGGTCATCAACAGATTTAATAGTTGAATTATCATTTTTTACAACCACTGTTAATCCTGCATCAAAATACGGTGTTGAGAAATCGACTACTTTCTTTCTTTCGTCCGTGATACTCATACCAGCAATAGCAACATCTAATTGATTTGCTTGCATAGCTGGAATAATTCCGCCAAAGTCCATTGGAGAAAGTTCAATTTTGAAGCCTTGGTTTTTCGCAATCGCATTGATTAAATCAATATCAATTCCTTTATAATCATTTCCTTCTTTAAATTCAAATGGAGGATAAGTCGTATCGACACCAACTTTATATACTTTGCCGCTGCCTTTTTCTTCTTTCTCACCTGCTGTATCACTGCTTCCACAAGCAGCAATAAAGATTGCTAGAATCAGAAACAAGCTTAATAAACCCAATTTCTTCATTTAAGTCACCCCTATATTTTTTGATAATTCTTTTTAGCAGAATATATTGAAATTCCCTTACTAATATAGCATAGTTATTAATCATTTAAAAAGTATAAATTATTGGAATATAAATTCTTTTTAGTGAATAAATATAACAAGGGCGTGCTGCACCCTTGTCGCTGCTATATTTTAAGAGGTTTTACAAATATTAATTTGAATACATAATAAATTTTGAATAATATTGTTAAATTAAAAGCCCTACTACTTTTTATGTAATAGGGCTTTTTTCTATTTCATTGTCTCATTTCAGATACTGCTCTACATGCCACATCGTACATTACTTCGACACCTTTTTCCGAAGCCTCAAAGCTATAAGCATTTTCCATGTCAATTCCAAGGCTGTCCGCCTCTTTCTCCGCATCCATGTTTGCACCGAGGAAGATGAATTCCCAGTTATATTTCTCCTGTTGGTGTTGGATTAGCTCTTTCACCTTTTTATAGGTGAATTCACGGCTGGCATTTTCCATCCCGTCAGTTGTGATGACAAAAATGACTTTTCCAGGTCTTTTATCCTCGCTTTTGTTGGATAATCGATAACCAACATCTAAAATGGTTTTCCCAACTGCATCCAGCAGTGCGGTGCAGCCCCTAACATAATATTCCCTATCCGTTAATCTGGCTTTATGGGCATCGATGCCATTCCATAAAATTTCATACCGATCATCGAAAAGTACGGTTGTCACGATGGTTTCGCCTGCCATTTGCCCCTGTTTTTTAATAAAAGCATTAAACCCGCCAATCGTATCACTTTCAAGACCACTCATCGACCCGCTTCGATCCAGCAGGAAAATAATTTCTGTTAAATTCTTGTTCATTCCTATCATCCTTTCCATTCGTTTATACTATAATAATATTTGAGTTCATCCATTATTTGGTCGCTTCAGAGGCGACATTTTTGGAGGGGAAGTTATGCTGGATAAGCATCTTTTAATAGAATTGCAGGAATATGTAGAGACACACTTGAACAGAGTGGTTTTTAAAACGGAAAGTCATATTGAAGGAATTATTTTTTCTGAGGATATACAAAATAGCGAGATTGAGGATTTTATTAAAATCAAGCGTAAGCCAACCTTTAATCAGGCATTGTTCGCCCTTATTGATAAAAAAGGGGCTAGTGACTCTGAAGTCTACAAAAAAGCAGGAATTGACCGCAGGCATTTCTCCAAAATTCGCTCGAACCCTGAATATCGGCCTAGAAAAAATACCACGATTGCTTTGGCGCTGGCTCTTGAACTAAATAAAAAAGAAACCGATAAACTGTTAAGTTCAGCCGGTTTCTCTTTGTCTGACAGTGAA
This sequence comes from Neobacillus sp. NRS-1170, assembly GCF_050468025.1. NCBI lineage: Bacteria > Bacillati > Bacillota > Bacilli > Caryophanales > Bacillaceae > Neobacillus > Neobacillus sp. NRS-1170. The sequence continues at coordinate 104,505 of NZ_JBITPF010000019.1, forward strand.
ACATTTGATTTAGTCATTCAATTTTGTCTCGAGAAAAAAATATTTGATATCCATTCCGTCAATCACGCCTTGGACTACTTCAGTTTGAAACCGTTGGTTGGCGTGGTAGAGTGAAGGGATCGCCCCTTTGCTTTTTTAAGTTAATCTAATACTATACGTTCGCATTGCCTCCAAGCTGCCTTCATACTCAAAAATTCCATATTCGATTAATTTTCTAAGTCTATATTCCAAAAAGTCATCTCCGACATATTGTTCAATGCGTCCATACACTTCGCCGATTAATCGAAGCGCATGAAAAAATACTTTTTTCTTTCGTTTGCCCGATAACTTTTTGGCCATTTCTATGATAAATTCATCATAGTAATTTTCTGAAACACTTACTATTTCACCATTTTCCCACAATCTTAATGTTCCACTCACTTCAGATAGATTTAACCACTCAGTTTCAAAATGACTCCGTTCATCCACTGTCAAATACCTAGAGCTTTCTTGTACAGATTCGTATATAGCTTTCAAATCTTCTAAAATGATTCCACTAGAGTAAAATGGAGCATATTTTTTCGCTTTCTTCTTAAATAGGTCCCCATACACTTTTGCTGTATTAATAATCGAAATGCTATTTGTTCTTGCCCTTAACAAGTACAGGACAAAAAGAAGTCCCGTTTGCTCATGGGCATTTTCGGATACCCATATTTGAATCGGGACTTCATTAGGAATTGCGTTGATTTGTATTATGGCTCTTTGGAAGATCTCATAATATTCCTCAAACTCTTCTTCATGATTATGAAAGCTGTTTTTAGTCCATTCAAATCTTGTTTTATTGCCATTTTCTTCATGCAATTTCTTAATCGGCCCAACTGCAAAATTATCTTGAAACGTAATAACAGGCTCTTCTTTATCAAATCCCATTTCTTTCAAAATCGATTTTAGATAGCCATATCCAAAGAGTATGTGGACTTTTTTAATATTTTCTTCTTTTAGAATTTCTAAAGGATCTACAGGTTTTTCAGGATTTAAAATATATTCATAAATTCTCTTCATGTCATCAGAAAACTTTGTTAATGAATATGCTTTATCCTCCAAAAAGCTAATATTTATGAGAATATGATACAAGTATGATCTTACGTCCCTTTCAGGCATATCCTTTACTACCTTTTTCAGTTCGTCAAAATCCATTTTGAAAACCTCTTATCATCTTAACTTGCTTTAAAATCTAAACTGTCATTTTCCAATTTGATAATGTCAGCCAGTTTTCTTGTTCCTCATAATTAGGCATGATTTTCCCAACAAGTCGCCAGAAGGAGCGGTCGTGATTCAGATGGACCATGTGACACATTTCGTGTACGACCACATAGTCGATTACCTTCTGCGGTGCCATTGCCAGCCTCCAATTAAAGGTTAACTTTTGCCTTGAATCACAGGTCCCCCAAGTAGTTTTGCTATCCGTGATACGTATAGAACGCGGCTTTGTTTTGAAATTTCTTTGATATCGGTTGATACTCTTCTCTACCAAGGCTTTGGACTGCTGATAATAGAAGCGCTTCATTGCGTGTTTTATTTTCTCATCTTCAAGCTGTTTCACATATATATGTAACTTATCACCTTCAAACACCACATAGTCCTGCTCGATATTTTTCTCCTGAAAAATCTGGATCGGATAGGTGTTCCCTAAATAAAGAAAACTCTCACCAGGCTCATAGACCTTTTTCTGCGGTCCTTGCAGCCTATCTTTCATTTCTTTTAATTTTTGCTGAATGAGATCCCAATTATCCTCTAATAACTGAAGCACCCTTTCATCAGGGGTCCCTTTTGGAGCCTGGACTTCCACATTTCCATAACTATCTATCATAATCCCTATAGAGGTTCGGTTTTTGTACTTTATCTCAAAACGTATCGTCTTACCAGAGTAGGTATGTATCATAACTTTAATGCACTTATTCCCTGTATTTAATCGCTAGACCTTTTAAGAAATTCCTAGCAAATTTATCTCCGCACTCCTTATAATTCTTATGTCCTTCTTTCCTTAATAAAGCGCCGAGTTCTCCTTTTGACACTGTGATTCCTGCATTTTCGAATATATCCAGCATATCCTCAGTAGTTAACGATAAAGCTATTTTTACTTTCTTTAACAGGAGATTATTAACGTTTACGCTCTTTGGTGACACCTGTACAGGTGTTTCAGGCTGTCCTGGTTTGGGTTCTTGTTTTCCTCTTTTAAAAATAATAAAGCCATTTAAAAAGGAATCGAACATACTGTTATTACATTTGATTTGATCGTCGTTTTCCAGTTCATCTTCATCTGATTTTGTAAGAATCTTTATCACTTCTGGAACGGATACTTCCGCACCGCCAAGCTTAAATATTTCAGCCATTTCTTTATTTTTTATTTCCAGCGCATATCTCAAGCGAATTAAAATATCATTATTATCCACAATAGACCTCCGATTTTAAAATAATGCCTGTCACCAAAGGCAACAGGCACTATTATATCAAGCTATCTTGGTGTAATCCAGCAGCTAAAAGAATGGATGCTTATGAAAAAATTCTATTTCGCATTCGCATCTGGCTGATGAATCCCAAATATATTTCCTTCAGTATCAATATAGTATCCCTGCCATGCCATTCCAGGCAAGGCGTACTTAGGCATCGCTACCTTGCCGCCATTCTCCAGAATTTTGGACTCCGTTACATCGTAGTTTTCCACACCCATTGTACAAGCATAACCATTTAGTGCTTGACCTGGTTCTGGCGGAGCACTTTGACGCTGCATTAATGCACCATTGATTCCAGGCTGATTTTCATCGCCAGTCACGGCTCCAAAGTAAGGCATACCCGCATAATCACTCCAATCTTGGAATGTCCAGCCGAACACCTCACCGTAAAACTTCTTAGCCCGTTCCATGTCACTCACATGGACTTCGAAATGTACTAATCTCCCCATAATTGCCTCCCATTTTTAATAATAAATTCTCTTAAATCATTCAATGCTCGCTTTCAATTTCCTCTCTATTATCGTGAAAAACTTGTAAAAATATTCAATCATATTTTAACTTAATATGTTATTCCAACGAAATCTTCACAACATCATCCAAATATTTTGTTGTATTATATCCATAAATCTCCAGCCTTTTAGGAATCACTTTTTCTCCAGTATTGATCCCCCGTAACTCCATGCTTTGAACGGTTAAGAAATAGCGGGGCTGCTCGATTTTCTCGTATGGGACAATCGCACCGTTACCATATTCCACCCCGTTTTTATCAACGAGTACTCCTTCAGAATTCATTTCCATTGAACCAAGATTATTTTCATCTTCACTCAAAATATTGAAGTTAAGCGCCTCATACGCTCGATTCTCAATTTCATAATTGCTTATGACAACAATGGTAGGCTCTCCAACTTCCAGCTTGTCGATGGAGATTTTACTTCCCGCATACTGAAAAGTTTGAGGATACTTCTGAGTAATATCCAATTCGATGTTTTTATTATCATCAACCGTTAAATTTACAGATTCAAATTGAACGATAACCTCTTTAGGTTTTTCTTCAATAAAAGGGTCAAAGTGTGTTTTAAGAGTAGTCCAATTCATGTCTTGATGTGAATCCATAAAAGTGCTGCCATACATATCAGCTTTCACTTTTTTATTGTTCACTTCTAGACTGTCAAAATTAAGAACGTCTATACGCTTACCTGGCCGTTCATTATTAATAGCATATTGCAGAATCGTCGCTGTTGGAGCAATGATTAGTTTATCAAATCGAACCGGGATCCCCTCGACTTCTGTTTCTTGATCCAATGCATATTCGATCGAAGGCTTTTTTGTTACAGGGATCTCGAAGTTCCATACCCCTGTATTATATTCAATGTTCTCGTTTGCCCTCAAACCATTCTTGTCAGAGGAATCACGATTCAATTTCTGAAGCTTTGTGATCTTAAATTTGATGGTCCCGTTATCCGATTTGAGTGGCAGCAGACCAACCTTTCCACGATACACATTCTTTTCTTTATTATTTTCATTTGATTTAAGGTCAGGTGGATAGTACCTTGGATATGTTTCACTATTCATGATTTCATGTTCGTTCTCCACAGAAAAACCCTCTTGAGGCTCTATCACATATTGATTGTCTTCAGCTGTATCTTCTATTTCATAAAAAACAAGCGTCTGAACATCATCAGCAACCGCGCCTTTGATTTTAATTTTCACTCCATCGCTTTCCGCTTCCAGGTTTAGCCTTTCACCCAGGTCCTGCTGCAGAAAGGCACGCAACTCTTGATCTTCTTCAGTCCATGTATAGTAGACGTTGGAAAATAACCCCGTAAAAACTTCTATACCTATTAATATTGCGATAACATATGCAAGAACAATGCTCATTTTTTTACGTTTCTTGTTCTTCTGTTGTCTGTGCTTTTCTTTTTCTGCCAGCCTAGCTTTGACGTTCTCCATGAAATCAGTTGGCACATGGAAATCCTCCAACCGTTCATAAAGATTCGACATGGTTAACATGACATCCTGAAAGGCAGCCAAATCCTCCTGACAGTCTTGACAATGAAAAATATGTATCTCTAAACCAATTTTTTTTGATCGATCTAGAGTTCTTTCTAAGTAATCAATGTAATCCTTATGATACTCCTTACAGCCATTATAGGGTGTTCCATCTCCCATTTCTTTTCTAAGTGACTGGATTCCGGAAAACAAAAGCTCTTTCATCTTTTCCACTGAAACTTGGAGAAGTTGTGCCGCTTCCTCCTGAGAGATTCCTTTTACATATGTGAGGACCACTGCTTCTTTCTCGTACCCTTTCAATTGATCAAGCGCTTTAAATAAATCCTTATGTTGTTCACTTTCCTCTGAAGCTTTTAAACTACTATTATCAGAAAGCTCCCTGCAGGCATGAATGAAAATGGATGTAACCCATGTTTCGAATGATGTTTCCCCTTTAAATCGCGGCAGCTCCTTGTGGACTTTTATAATGGACCGGTAAAAAAGCTCTTCCATTTCCTGTTGATTATTAAGATAGGACCAACCCAGAGTATAGAACGAATGTTTATGTTGATCGAACCAATCGACGATGGTTCCCACACCTTTTTCTCTTATCGGAGTGATTGAAATGGGATCTATTTTTGCTGGAATCATAAATGTGTCCCCCCTTTAAAATTCTCTTTAAACGAAAGAGCATGACTCATTTTTTCCTATATTTACCTTCATAATAGCATAAAAAACTCATTTGCAATTATTGCAAATGAGTTTTCTATCGTTGACTTACATTAATTGTTTCTCTCAAGACATTGGTAAACCGCCATCATATCTCGTTTATTCAACTCACGAATTCGATTAAATATTGGAATATCAGCAACATCCTCCGTTTGTAAGCTTTCAGCCACAGTATCTCTTACTTTACCAGTGAGCCATGTTTGCACATCAATACCATCGACCATTTCCTTTCGTCCTTCTTCATTGATGCCACTTGCATAACAGCTAACGCATGGTACAGATAATTTATAGACCCCATCATGGAGATTATCTTCTGAAATGACTTTCTTCCCTTTGCAGAATGGGCAGGGATGACTTGCTTTAATCTTATTGATTTGGGTAACAATCTTTTTATAACCAAACGCTTCATAGACATACGTTAGTTTTTTGTATTTTCCATTGGTAAAATACTTATCAATAATGGTTTCTCTTGTTTCGGCAATATTGGCAAAATCACAGATGGTAATCTGGTTTTTATGGCAAATGGCTTCGATATTGCCTTTAATATTGTCCCAGAATGGCAAGGCATTTTGTAAAACCACTTCATAGCCGGCAAAACTCGCCAACTCCAGTTCCAGCATTTTCAGCCTCACTTGTGTCTCCCTTGACAGAAAAGAAACATCCTCAGTCACCACCATATCACCGCCAACAATGGATTTCAGTTTTTCCAGTTGTGGCAGCTTTCCTACCGTTTTGATGACTTGATCAATTGGTTGATGGATAATCTCACGGATATCTATGTCACCAAATCTTAGCTTTTTATGATGGTTCAGCACGGTGCCTTGACATACTGGACAAGTAATCATCTCTTTTGACGCTTTCATATGCTCCTTAATAATAGATTTCGAAATGAACATATACCGCCCAATGATGATATTGAAGCCTTCCCATGTTCTTGAAGCCTTGCCTGCTTTATCATAAAATGACTTTTCCCAATAACCATATAAAAAGGTATGCCTTTCATCCTCTGTCATCTCATTATAGCTTTTACTAATATCTTGACCTAGCTCATTCTTGATCTCATCAAATAGGAATTGCAATTTGGGATATTGAAAGTATTTTAATACCTCCATCACGTCTGGATGCAATAAACCATCCCAGAATGGCGCGTTTTTATCCTGGATGACCACATCAATATCAAATTTCTCAATTACCCTGCGGCCAGAGCAGCTTGGACAATGATTTTCTTGATAATAGAAATCGAAGCTTCTTGTATCTTTATTGGTCGGATGTGCAGCCACAATATGGTTGATCAAACCGCCAATTTCATAAAGAAAACTATATTGACTATACAAATGCCTTTCAAGATCAATGGCGATGACGGGGGCGATGGTTTCAGATTCGTATTCACCATAAATCAAACGGGCCATTGATGATAAACTTTTTAAGATGCCGCCCTTATAGACGTTTTCTGCATTTTTAAAATAGCCAATATGATTTTCTTTTAAGTAGGTAATGCCATTTTTCGAAGCTAGTGTTGAAGAAATATGCAATGAAGCAACACCATAAGTACCGTTTTGTTCACGATAATAATCATCATGACTGACAACATCAAGATGGCGAACAGGTTCAAGCTGTCTTTTACCAAAATCAGCGATAAAATCAGAGCTTTCCAGCATATAGGCGTTATGTTCAATCATCACGATCGAAACAGATTCATCTTGGAGAATGCCCCTGACACTATCAATAAATTGGTTTAAAATATTTTGTGACAACCCCTTTGAAGGCTCGTCAAAAATAAACAGCGTATGCGGGTTTCTTGAGTTTGCAAACAGCTCAGAAACTAAATGGACACATTGAAATTCCCCAGTAGATAAGGACTGTGTTTTTCTTTCCAACGTCAAATAACCAAGTCCTAATTTGATCAATAAGCTCAAACGTTTATGAGCGATGTCTTCCTTTGGCAGTTCCTCAATAATATCTTCAATAGAGCGCTGAAAAATATCATCAATTTCGTCACTGTATTTGGTGAGTTTCTTTTTAATATCCAGAAATGTCGCTACCGTTGACCGGCTGGTAATCGATTGATTTCGGTCCTGCCCTACCATGACCAGTTTATCTTTTGGATATCGCTTCAGGAAATCCTTGGAGATACACTCATTTACAAGGGTCGATTTACCACATCCAGACTCCCCCGTAAACGTTACAAGTCTATTTTTGGGAATCTGAATTTCAGCCATTTGAATATTACGACAGTAAAGATCATGAAATTGATAGTATTCTGTTGGCGATGCTTGATTTCGTTCCCAAAAAACAGGTTTTGGACGAGGTGATTCCTCGACAATTTTTCCGCCGTATTTACCACTGCCTGGCCCAAAGAACAATGGCTCATCAGCTGTATCGAGTACCGTGTCAGAATGATCAATCAGCCAAATTTGATTTTTATAACCCAATTGTTTAATCTGTTCTAAAATTTTCAATAGGGTTTGGTGATCAAGACCAACGGAGATTTCATCAATAATAATCACTGTATTAACACTTGCCGCCATAAATTCTGCCAAGTAAAGTCTTGTTAATTCCCCTCCTGACAATGTACCCATGATGCGATTTAATGTTAAGTAACCAATATTCATATTGATGATATTTTGGAGAATATGCTGCTTCGCTTCACTAATATGTAATTCCTCTGCTAAGGAAAGGATGGATTCAATGCTTAGTTCATTGATGTCGGAAATACTATGAGGTTTTTCAAATAATTCGATTTGTTTCTGCTCAACTTCTTGATTATAGCGCCGGCCCTTACACTTTGGGCATTCGACATTTTTGGTAGTTCCGCGTCCTTTACAAGCCGGACACCAGCCTAATTCATTATTAAAGGAAAAAACTTCTGGCGAAAGATGAAAGTATTCTGCAAGCCTCTCTCTAATCTCTTTAAAAACGCCGGTATGGGTGCCAATCGTTGAACGCGGATTCGAAGAAATCGATGATTTCCCTAGAAAAAGTACTAAAGGCATATCTTCCATCTTAATGGCACTAAAATTCGTTTCCATTATATTTGAAAACAAATACTGATATTCAGCCTTAGGCAATAAGGAAACGAGACGTTTCTTGGATTCTTCACCAATGGTTTGACAAAAGGTGGTTTTACCAGACCCGGACAAACCAGCAATTCCTAGCGATTGATCCTCCGGCAATAGGCAATCTAAACGGTTTATATTGTTGGCAATTAATTGATTGATTTTCATCAGGTTTCCTCTCTCTCCATTCTCTAAATCTAGTATTGCCATGTTAGCACAACTTCAAATAAATCTGCTTGAGTTTTTTTCGAATCAAAACGGCTCAGTTTTATACTGAGCCGTTTGTTTTTCCTATACGTTAGCATAGGTTTGGTCTTACATTTCTAGCTTTTTAAGATCTCGCTCATTTTCGCCCAACCATATTTCGCACCATTGAACGCTTGATCTTCTTTTTCGAATCCTGCTTGTTCAAGATGTAAGTAGGTTGTTCCATCCTCTTCCTTCAATGTCCATGTGACTGTAGTGTTGATTGGGCCACCTACCCATGTGTAAGATAACTTATAAGGCTCAAAATAGGGCTATTATTCTTTTTTCTCATAATATAAGATTCTTACAATAAAGGAAGATTTTTTATGGAAGGTTTGAATGATGTGTTTTTTTGGGAGATAAGAAGCAATTCATAGGATTGAATTAAGCTTGAAGGGAAATAGTTACATATGAAACACGTTAGCCAAAATACACTTTTACACTCTCTTCTTTTTGTGCTGTTGCTAAACAGTTTAGTATGAAATTAAGGATTTGCTTTTGATCCCAAGGTAAGCAATCTTTTTCTGATAGGGAATTATTATTATTAAATAATTGATTGTAGTCATTCAAAGCTTTTTCAATTTGTAGTCTTGAAAAGGTAGAACTGCCGCCTGATCCACTAACTCCTGCATAGTAATTATTTGAATCAAGTAAACTGTACAGTATGATTGCATTATAATTCCCCATGCTAAAACGGGCATAAGCAATTTCTTCTCCCGCTTTATTGTATCCTGATATATCATGACCCATTTAAAATCCTCCTTGTAAAATAAATTTGTAAACCATAAATGATATACTTTTCCTTTGCAAGCTTTTAAATGAAAATAAATAGGTTACATGATTTACCACTCCTTTCACTTTTGTTTATAAATTAGGAAATTTTTGTTGAAAGCTAATGGAAGGAAAAAGGATGATATGCTAGAAAAATGTGAAGAATCAATTAAGAGGTTGTTCATGAACGTTGCATAATTTATTTGTTGTTAACATTCTTTAAGGATTTCATGAAATCATCGTTATGATGGGGAAAATTATGAGGGACAGAAACACCAAAATTTGAATAAATAATTTTTTTATTGTCTTGATTCCATTTTGCTGCCTCCCTACAGAAAAAATAATATCACATTACATTTCAAATGAATTTAGTCTTATCTAAAGCTTTTTTACAATTATGTGAACACTATCTTTAGTTAATAACTAAATTTAAAGGACCTTAAAAAGGCAACTCCCAAAGGGTTAGTTGCCTTCCTTTAAAAGGAGCTGCGATACACACTCCACATGCGTGGTCATCGGAAACATATCCACCGGCTGCACTTCAACGGTTTTATAGCCACCGTCTTCCAAAATTCTTAAATCTCTCGCTAACGTTGCTGGATTACAGGAAACATAAACAACTTTTTTAGGCTTCATATCAATAATCGTCCGCAGCAATGCCTCATCACAGCCTTTGCGTGGCGGATCGACTACAAGTACATCTGCAACAATGCCTTCCTTATACCACTTAGGAATCACAATCTCTGCTTCCCCGACCGCAAACTCTGCATTCTTAATCCCATTCAATTCTGCATTCCGTTTGGCGTCCTCAATTGCCTCTGGAACCACTTCTACGCCGAAAACCTTCTTCGCCTTTTGTGCTAAAAATAATGAAATCGTTCCGATTCCACAATAAGCATCAATGACATTTTCCTCTCCGCTTAAGTTTGCATACTCTAGCGCCTTATCATAGAGCACCTTCGTCTGAACCGGGTTCACTTGGTAAAAGGATAGCGCAGAAATCGCAAATTTCACGTCGCCAATATAGTCATAGATGACTTCGTTCCCCCATAAGACAGTCGTTTTTTCTCCTAAAATAACGTTTGTCCGCTTGGAATTGACGTTATGGACAATCGACTTAACTTTTGGCAGGCGGGCGATAATTTCCTCTACTAGCTTTTTCTGCTGAGGTATTTCTGAAGTCTTTGTGATAATCACGACCATCAGTTCACCAGTTTGTTTTCCGTACCTTGCCATTATGTGCCTTAGTACACCTTTATGCGATTCTTCCTGATAAGCGGGAATACCAAGTTCGCTGCAGATTTCCTTCATGACCTGTACCGCTTCGTTCACTTCCGGAAGCTGAATCACACTTTCATCCGTATCAACAATTTCATGGCTCCTTGGCTTAAAAAATCCAGCAATCAGCTTGCCATCTTTTTCCCCGACCGGTACCTGGGCTTTGTTCCGGTACTGCAAAGGGTTGTCCATCCCTAGAATCGGATGGACGATAACATCCTCGAGTTTACCAATACGCGTCAATACCTGACGAACTTGATTTTCCTTATATTGAAGCTGGCCTTCATAGCTAATATGCTCAAGCTGGCAGCCGCCATATTTGTGCTTTTCATTGTTTGGAATATCCACCCGATACGGGCTTTTTTCATAAAGCTCGATTAAGCGCCCAAAACCGTAGCCTTTATTGGCCTTGATAACCTTTACTTTTGCTTTTTCACCTGGCAGCCCATTCGGAACAAAAATCGGATAGCCTTCCACCTTGGCCACCCCAGCCCCGTCATGGGTTAAATCTTCAAAAACTACATCTATGTAATCATTCTTATTTACTGGCAATGTTCTGCTCATTCGCTTCTTCCTTTGCTCCGTTTTGACTAGATGAATTGTATCACAGAATGAGCAGAAATACGAAATGAGCCTGCATTCGCAAACTACTTCGCTGATTTCAGAGGTAATTTGATGCTAGTTTTAAATTCTTCCTTTTTATTTTTACTATTTTGTTTATATAAATATAAAAATAATAACCATGGGGCCTGTTGTTTTTTAATCATGAAATGGCAGTGTAATCGATATGGAAATAACATGATTTTTGTAACTGACATCAATGGTTCCATGATGCAATTCGATGATACTTTTGGTGATGGCTAATCCTAATCCTGCCCCGGACTTGTTAGAGGAACGTGAAGGATCGACTCGATAAAAACGATCACATAATCTAGCAACCTCTTCTTCAGAGAGGGTTTGACACGGATTGGATACTGAAAGTTGAACTGCATGTTTGTTATGAAGTAAGCTGACATGAATGTCACCAGGCGGGGTACTATACTTGATGGCGTTGGTTAGCACATTTTCCAATGCCCGCACCATTTGATTCGGATCGACCGCCATCATGATTTGTTCCTTTGGCAGATCCGTCATAAAGCTAACATGGTTATCTTTTGCGATAGGATCCAGTTCATCCAGGAGCTGCCTCAGCATTTGGTTTAGGCTGACTTTTTCTTTTTTAAGCTGTACACCTTCATAAGTCAAACGGGTAAAATCAAATAAATCCTCAATTAATTTTTTCAATTGCTCTGATTTTCCGTAGGCAATATCCACATATTCATCTAATTGCGTTTTATTTTTGAATTGATGATCCTTCACCAGCCTTAAATAGCCCATGATAGAAGTTAAAGGTGTGCGTAAATCATGGGAAACATTGGTGATAAGTTCATCCTTTATTTTTTCTGTTTGCCTTTGCCTTTCAATCATTTCGTTTAATTCTGAAGCCATGTAATTGATATTGGTGGCCAGAGAACCAAGTTCATCACTGCTTTTTTCCCGAATTCTATAGTGTAAATTTCCCTTCGCTATTTCCATTAGCCCTAAAGCGAGCTCCTCAATTTCTTTCATTTTTCGTTTGGTTATCAAATAAAAACAAAGAATAAACGTAACAAGTCCAAGAAGATAGGGAGTAACACCGGTCTCTTCCTCATAAAAAGCAGTAGATTTAGGAATACCGCTGACAATAATATAGTTCTTATTTCCATCCAGGGTTATTGGATAAAGCCTTGTAATCGTAGAATTCTCATCATGTTCTTTACCAATGAAAGTCTTGTTCGCATTTTTGATCTCAAGTTGAAGGTCTACTCGTGTATCACTCACACCGTTTGATTTATATAATATCTTCCCATCCAAATCGGTAATGACTGTATTGAGATTGTTTTGTTGTTTAGGCGTATTGATTAAGTAATCGATTAATTCATTTTTGGTCAAATGATAGAACGAAGCGTTTCCGTTTGAAACAGATAGCCACTCCCCGCTCCCAGTGCGGTTGAGAAACTTATTTTTAAAATCAGGGTCCTCGTCCCCCAATTCAATGACAAGACCGTTAATATCTTGATTCATTTGCTTAAATTGTCTAACCAATTCTCGTGCGCTTTCGTCGATTGTGACAATTCCTTCTGTAAAATCAAGTCGTTTATCTTTACTAACAAAGAAGGGGCTTGAGACAAATCCGACAAGCACGGAAATGACAATACAAAATGCAAAGGCTAAAATCACCTGAATGCGAATGCTTGTCTTCACTAGATGGACCGGCTTTTTCAAATAGCTGCCAGTCGGAGGCCGTTTCTCATTGTTCAATTTTATAGCCGACCCCCCAAACTGTTTTTATATAACGAGGGTTCCGCGGGTTATTCTCAAGTTTCTCGCGCAGGTTACGGATATGAACCATGACCGTATTTTCTGATTCATAAAAGGCTTCATTCCATACCCGTTCGTAGATTTTTTCCGTACTGAACACAACACCTGGGTTCCGCGCCAAAAGTTCTAGAATGGCAAATTCCCGCGGTGTTAGCTTTATTTCTTTTCCTTCAACGATGACCTCATGCGTAGAAACATTGATGAACAGCTCATCGATCGTAATGACATCCATCTGTTCGACAGGATGCTGCTGCTGTGGTGCCCCATCCGTTTGATTTAAACGGAGATAACGACGGAGCTGTGACTTGATTCTTGCCACTAATTCCAAAGGCTGAAACGGCTTGGTTACATAATCATCCGCCCCGGTGGTTAACCCCATGATCTTATCCATATCCTGCGATTTCGCAGACAGCATAATAATAGGGACATTTCTGTTTTCCCTGATTTTTAAACAGGCTTGAATGCCATCCATTCGTGGCATCATGATATCTAAAACCACTAAATGAACCGTATTTTCCTCCAGGTATTGTAACCCTTCTATTCCGTCTGCTGCTTTCAGTACGTTATATCCCTCATTAGTAAGATAAATCCCGATTAAATCACGAATTTCCTTTTCATCATCAATGATTAGAATGGTTTCTTGTGACATCTATACCTCTCCTTTCTAATGGCTAAAGTTTACTCTACTCCTCTTAAGAAAAAATAAAAGAATTTCTGAAGTTTTTCTGAAGTTCTCATTTTAGTATTAAGAAAATCTTAAGAAGGAATGGCATTTTTCCTTAAGAAGTTTTTTGTAACATACAGGAAGACAGATGAGGGGGCTTCGAAAGCTTTCTCATTGATTATGTTTATCAAACCGAAGGTCCCGCATGTTTATTTTTCATGAATTATTGTTCGAGATGACCCACTGGTTTATGTGGGCACACGAAACACATAGAGAAACGTCACAGAAACAAATTAAAGGAGTGGAAATCGATGAAGGTAGTCAATAAAGAAAAAGTTTTAATTCTTACCGGAAATTATGGAGATGGTCATATTCAAGTAGCCAATGCCATGCATGAAGCGATCCAAATTCGATTTCCTGCCCTAGAACCGGTAATTTTCGATTTTATGGAGTGGGTTCATCCGTATTCAAATCAAGTAAGCCGTTTCCTTTATCTGCAAGGAGTGAAAAAATTTCCACAAGTCTATGGCTATATTTATCAAAAAACACGGAGAGCGAACAGGTTTTCAAAAATGATGAAGACGGTTTTGTCTACGGGGCTCGGGAGAATGAAAAAATTGATTGAAGAAGTGCAGCCGTCGGTCGTCGTCAGTACCTTTCCATTAGCAGCCGCTGTGATGTCCAAGTTGAAATCCTATGGTTTAACCAATGTTCCGTCCGTCACAACCATTACGGATCATACCGATCATAGCTGCTGGATTTATCCTTTTACCGATCAATATATCGTCGGCTCAAATGCTGTCCGTGATGCTCTGATTAACATGGGTGTAGAAGAGAATCGAATTGCCAATACAGGAATTCCTATCCGCCAGCAATTTTCTCAATCCTTTCAACGAGAGGAAATCTGCGAGAAGTATGGGTTAGATCCCTTTATGCCAACTGTTTTAGTAATGGGAGGCGGCTGCGGCTTGATTGGAGATGGCAGTTCCACTATTAAGGGATTTGAAGATTTGCCGAACCCTGTCCAATTGATTATTGTGTGCGGCTATAATGAAAAACTGCGCATGCAATTGAAAGAAAAGCTAAAGGATTCCAAGCATCGCATTCATCTCACAGGATATATAAATTATGTTCATGAGTTAATGGCCATTTCTGACCTGATGATTACAAAACCCGGAGGAGTCACCACATTTGAAGCGATTGCCATGGAATTGCCGATGCTCCTTTATAAACCAATTCCTGGTCAAGAAGAGGATAACGCCAAGTTTTTAGTCCGAACCGGAGTAGCGATTCAAGCCACAACCGATCGTGATTTAACCAATCAATTATCCAAAATATTGAGCAATCCAAATCTGCTTCAACAAATGAGAGAGAACTCAAAACAATTCCACCCCAAAGAATCAGCCTTTGCATCAGTAGAAGTATTGATGCAAGTGCCGATTATGGTGCCAGTCACGGCCAATATCTTGTCAATGGGGCAATGAGAAGGTGAAAGATGGAGAATGTCATGCACGAATCATACAAGTTTAAAAAGTCTCCGGCAGCTCGGTCACTATCGATTGGAAGTTTGCTGATATTCTTATTTCTAACAGGACTTTACGTATATTTACTTCATACAGGTACGGCAAAAATATGGCTGGATTCCATTCGGCATTTAGGTGTGCTCGGGATTTTAGTAGGAATCATGATTCAAACAGTTGTCAATGTCATCCCTGCACCTGGCGAATTTGTCTCGCTATTTCTGATCGAAATATACGGTCCCGTTGCCGGTGGATTCTATTCCTGGATAGGCGGGATTCTCGGCGCAGTCCTAGCGTATCAACTATCCAAATGGATTGCTCGTCCGCTGATTGAACCATTGGCCAAACCCTATTTGGAAAAAATCGATCGCTGGCTGCAAAAACAAGGGGATATCGGACTTTTGATCATCCGCTTTGTCCCGTTGGTTCCCTATCATTTCATTAACTATGCGGCAGGTATCTTAGGAGCGAGCAGAAAAGCTTTTATCTGGACGACGGCCTTAGGAATCCTGCCTTATACGATATCAGTTAGCACCATATTTGCAGGATTGCGTTATGGGAAATTCTTACCGTTTGTTATTGGCGGTGGCCTTTTTATTTTGTCATCGATTTTAAGCATCATCCTTCGTAAAAAAATGGATTAGGAGGGAGTGCAGGAAATGGTTAAGATTATGATGATTGTGTTGGTATTGCTGGCATTGTACTGGCTGGTTCCCTATGTCTTCACTGCCGTTTTCGGTATCGGGGCATTAAAGCGGAAAGCTTATTCTGAAAAAATAGCCTTTACTTTTGATGACGGTCCAAATCCAATCTATACGCCGCAGCTATTGGATTTGTTAAAAATAAATAAGATAAAAGCGACCTTTTTTGTTGTGGGTTCTAAAGCAGAAAAATACCCAGAGTTAATCGCAAGAATGCATAACGAGGGACATCTTATCGGCATGCATAATTACGTCCACCAATCCAATTGGGTAATGGCCCCTTGGACGCTTCGAAGACATTTAAGCAAGACTGCTTCTATAATTGAAAACATTACAGGGGAACGTCCGGTCTACTATCGTCCGCCATGGGGCTTATTAACGTTATTGGACTTTCTTCTAATGAAAAAGTACAAGATCATCCACTGGTCGGTAATGGCAGAGGATTGGAGCAGTACAGGCGGAAGTGAAAAGGTGAAAAAAAGGCTGTTAGGCAACATAAAAAGGGGTGATGTTATCCTTCTGCATGATTGTGGAGAAACTCCTGGAGCGGATGAAGATGCTCCGATGAACACTATCCATGCATTAAAAGTCGTCTTTAAAGAATTGTCAAGCCGGGGGATGTCTTGTGTGAGAATGGATGAATTGTAAATAAAAAAGGCAGGTTTTATTGAGATGTCACATTTTATTCAAACCATTTTTGATATGCTTTCAAATTTGGGCTATTTAGGAATTGCATTAGGTTTAATGGTCGAGGTCATCCCAAGTGAAATTGTATTGGCCTATGGAGGTTACTTAATTTCAATCGGAAAAATTTCATTTATGGGAGCGGTTGTTGCAGGTACAATCGGGGGAGTTATTGCCCAGTGGTTTTTATATTGGATCGGAAAGTATGGCGGAAGACCATTTCTGGATAAATTCGGAAAGAACATCTTAATCCGCCCATCCCATATAGATGTTGCACAAGAATGGTTTAGTAAATATGGCTCTGGAGTTATTTTTACAGCTCGATTTATCCCGGTGGTTAGACATGCTATTTCCATTCCCGCAGGTATTGCAAAAATGCCCTTTACCAAATTCAGCATTTACACGGTTCTGGCTATTATTCCATGGTCCATTCTCTTCATCTACCTTGGCATGAACTTGGGGGCGAAATGGGATCAAATCAATAGCGCAGCCAATCCATACGTTACACCGGTGATTTTTATTGCCATTATTATTACTCTGATGTACCTTGCCTTTAATAGGAGAAGAAAAAAAGTGAAGCGATGAATGGATGCTTTAGTACAAATTAACTTAATCCTTTCTTAATGGATTTTTCATAGGAAGTTAAGTGCCATTTACTATAGTAAATTATGACGGCAGATTAATTTTAGAAGAGGAGATGGGCTCATTGGCCGAAAACTTGATTCAAACAAACAGACAAAACATGTTAAGCAAGGTTCCTCAAGTTACCATATTCTTTTGGATTATTAAGATCATGGCAACGACAGTCGGAGAAACGGCTGCGGACTTTTTGAATGATAACTTAAATTTTGGTCCTACGAACACCACCATTTTCATGAGTGTTCTCTTAATCATAGCCCTGTTCTTCCAGTTTAGGACAAAGAGGTACGTACCAAGCATTTACTGGCTTGCGGTAGTTTTAATAAGTGTTGTTGGAACACTGGGTTCGGATAATCTTGCCGATAATTTAGGGGTGCCGTTAAATATCACAACCGCTATCTTTTTTGTATTAATGGCCGTCTCTTTTCTGGCATGGTATTTAAGCGAAAGAACGTTGTCTATCCATTCAATCTATACTGCTAAAAGAGAAGCATTTTATTGGTTGGCCATTCTGTTTACCTTTGCACTGGGAACAGCAGCTGGTGACTGGATTTCTGAAGGACTTAACCTTGGTTATTTAAATTCAGCATTGATGTTTGCAGCCGTAATTGGAATTGTAACCATTGCTCACTATCTTTTCAAAATGAATTCGGTCCTCGCATTCTGGATCGCCTACATTTTAACTCGTCCGTTTGGGGCATCCGTTGGTGACTATCTATCGCAATCAAATCATAATGGCGGCCTTGGTTTAGGGACAACAGGAACAAGCATTGTCTTCCTTGTAGTGATTCTATGTTTGGTAACTTATCTGACTAAAACGAGAAGAGACCAGAGCCCGCTTGCTAACTAACAAGAATCAAATGCCAAATTATACGTATTCATGGTGATTCTTAAATTTCAAAACTAAGACGCCCTAATCGGCGCCTTTCTTTTTTGTGGAGTTACTTTCAGTCAGAAGCTCTTGGGCTGCTCTCAAATCCACCCTTCTTATGGGATCCATCACAAAACGGCTTTTTACCCGAAAGGCCGCAGCGGCACAAATACACTTTTGCCTTTTTCGGAAATTCATTCCCTTCCGCATCGACCAATTGGAAGTCACCAGTAACGGCGAGTGGACCATTGTCCGAGATTTTAATTTGATTTTCCATGTCTATCAGTCTCCTAGCATCTTATTTTTTATTTTGAATTGGACTTTTCATCCTCCATGATGATACGGGGAGTATTACCATCGACAGGTTCATTTAATTGCACATGAAAGGCACAACAGCCATCTCCATTCTGAAGGCGCTGTACTCTATTTACGGTACATCCAAGTAAAAGAGTAAGAACTGATACCGTAACACTGCAAAGGATGGGCCGCTTTAAGGCCACATTGTGAAAAGGGCAATTTCTCTCAATCAGATAATATTCTTCACCCTTTTGTACAACTTCCATATAAAAGTCGCTTTTCATATAAAAATCCTTTAGTGCGTATAATCTTTCGAGGGTGGTTAACCCCGCCAATTTCGGTTCCCATTCACGAACTCTTTCTTCAATCATCGCGGAAAGTACTTGTTTAAGTGCAGACTCTCCAAGATGATTGACCATTGTATCAAGAACTTCGATTGTTAAATGATCATAATTTTTTTCAAACAGATGCTCTCCAGCTGTGGTTAAATGATAGCGGATATGCGGACGGCCAATGCCATTGTTTTTTTCAGCAAAACGGCTGACCCAGCCATCCCTTTCTAATTGAAGAAGGTGCTGACGTACGCCCTCACCAGAAATGTCCAACACCGAAGCTATTTCACTCATGGAAGCTGCCCCATTACTTTTTATGACATGAATAATCCTCTGCCTTGGTTCTGATAGATGCTCGGCATGGAAACTCAAAATTTCCCCTCCCTGCTGTTCTTTTTAAAAATATATTCATGAATTTTAATAATAGTTCAAGTTTTTTATTGATAAAGTTGATTAATCGAATTAAAATAGCCCAATCTAATGATTAGGCCCAATAATATCATTTTTTAAATATGCGTTTAACATTAAACACAAGAAGGTGTACCGCAAAATTGGATATTAAACATTTACAATATTTTATTGAAGTTTCGAATTATAATAGTTTCTCACGTGCCGCAAATCATTTATTCATTACACAGCCTACCATTAGTAAGATGATTAAGAACCTGGAAATGGAACTGGGTGTCGCCCTGTTTGATCGGTCTCGAAAGCAATTAACCTTAACTGATGCAGGGCGCATCATTTTAGAGCAAGCAAAACTTATTGACAAAGCATTTAAGAATTTAGAAATGGAATTGGACAACCTTACTGGGCTCAAAAAAGGGCATATTCGCATCGGCTTGCCGCCTATATTTGACGCCCACCATTTCCTTAAAATAGTGGGCAGTTTTCACGAAAGATACCCAGGGATTACCTTCCAATTGGTTGAGGAAGGCTCAAAGAAAATAGAGGAAAATGTTGAAAAGAATCTTCTGGATGTCGGTGTTGTGGTTCTTCCTACTAGAAATGAAATATTTGAGCATTTTTCCTTTATGGAAGAAAACCTAAAGCTAATCGTGCACGAATCACACCCTTTAGCTGAGAAAGAGGAAATCAATTTGGCGGAATTGGCGGATGAGTCGTTAATATTGTTTAACAAGGATTTCGTCCTTAATGATCGAATCATATTTGCTTGTAATAGTGCGGGCTTTAATCCACACATTATTTCAGAAAGTTCACAGCGCTCTTTTATTGAAGAAATGGTCGCAAGCCAATTTGGCGTTTCGCTCTTACCTGAAAGTATTTGCCATCATTTAAATAAACATGTAAGGTCGGTCAGGGTTGTAAACCCGACTATTAGTTGGAACCTTGGATTAATCTGGGGGAGAAATCAATACTTCTCCTTTGCGGCAAAAGAATGGCTTCAGTTTACCAAAGACCAGCTTTCAATATGTTATCAAAACGATTAAAACGGTTCATTTTTGTGAACCGTTTTTTTACATCCCACCTATATATACATTGAATAGCTGAAAGCATTTACATAGATAAAAGCTATAGGATTGATGAAATATAACCATTTTACTAATGTTCCAATGCGGCTTACACTTGTTTCAGGAAAGAAAAACCTTTTAATACCGTGGATATAGTTTTTACTAACTAAAATCCAATCATGAAAGGATGCAACCAATGAAAGCAAAAAAAGTTAAAGAAAGCCGCATTGTTAATACAGCTCAGGTATTATCTTGCGATTTAAATAACTACAATACATTGTTTGGCGGCGTTTTAATGAAAAAACTAGACGATGCCGCGACATTATCAGCTCGCCGGCATTCGAGAGTGAAAGAATGTGTGACTGCCTCTACTGACTCGATCGATTTTTTATGCCCCATTCATCAAACTGATTCTGTTTGTGTCGAATCGTTTGTAACTTATACAGGAAATACTTCAATGGAAATTTTTTGTAAAGTCATTGCTGAAGATATCATGACTGGTGAACGCCGCATTGCAGCTACCGCATTTTTGACTTTTGTCGCACTAGATGAGAATAAGCAGCCCGTTATCGTTCCAAATATCATTCCAGAAACGGAAGAAGAAAAGTTCCTTTACCAAACAGGTAAGGAAAGGGCGGAAATCCGTAAATTAAGAAGACAAAAGAGTAAAGAATTAGCAGCGTATATTTCAATAGAAAAACCTTGGGATAAATAAAGGAGGAATATCTATGATTACTTTATCTAATATAGAAGAATTAAAAGCAGCCAAAGAAAGCATTGAGAACCTAAAAAAAGACTATCCAAACCTTTTTGAAAAACTGTTCGATGTAATCAATCTTACCCGTGCTTTCCAATTTAAATATCATTACATGGGATGTTTAATAATGGATGAAAATCCTGGTCAATATACTCCCAATTTTGTCTATGGGTCAGTACTCCGTTTGTATAAAAAGGAATTACAAAGAGTAAAAAATGATGCTGATTCCGAAGTACTTAAACAATATTTAGCTAAATTTAAAAGTATTGGATATGCAAAAATCAGCCTTTTAGCACTAGGGAATGCCCCTGAGTCTTTATTAGGTGCCTCTAGTATTCGATAATCATACCCCAATATTAAAAAGGACTGTTTACAATCAGTCCTTTTCTCAATTTTTTCTTTGTTTTTGGAGTGTCAAAAAGAATTGGTTGAATTCAGAATTAATTTTCTCATTTAACCGTTGATACTTCTTAAACATATTTTTGATTTCAGCTTCGGAGTAATTTTTTGAATAAATCTTGATTTTTTCATCTATTAAACTTTGTAATTGATTTACGTTCTTTTTAGTTCTGTTTACACTTTCTGCAATTGTTTGGTGATCTATAATGTTGAATTCTGCCTTTAACAATGTAAGAAAAGATTGTAAATAGTTTGCAAGTGCCATTTGCAAGTAGGGTGCCGACCTTAATGATTTTATGATTTTTTCATCATTATCTAGGCTGTTCAATTCAGATCACTCCTTTATCCTTAGTTAAATCAGCCATCCATATCAGCTGCTCTGATATCAATGATGTTTATTTTTCACCTTATTTTCCAGGAGCCTTTTTTCCAGGACCTTTTTTACCATGCTTGCCACTGCTGCCTGAGCTGCCACTGCTGCCCGAGCTGCCACTGCTGCCCGAGCTGCCACTGCTGCCTGAGCTGCCACTACTGCTTGAGCTGCCACTGCTGCTTGAGCTAAAAAATGAACTGCTTTCCTCTTCTTGTTCTGGCATCTGTTCTTCTATGAAATCTATAACATTCTCTAATTTCTTGAGTAAAAGCCACTCTTTCATCACAATGGTTTCAAGCAGCCGGTTAACGCCATTATTAAATTTAATAATATCCCCATTACCTGGATGGGTAGGAAAATTCAAATTTTTTCCTACAAATGCTTGGATTTTCTCTGCTTCCGCATTCATAATGTGGGACAAAGCAATTTCCTCTAACGCAATCGACTCAAGCAAATCAATTACTACTTCGTTCTTATTGGGACGATGCGGTTCTTGTGGGATTGTAGGCATACCCATTTGAGAAAAACCTCCTTATAACAATTTGCTTTCTCATGTAGTCTATGCCCAAATAGGTGTGGTGGAACCATTATGTCAAGCCTAAAATTGTAATTCTTTTTAGGTTAAAGCGTGTTTTAGCATCGTTGACATAACTACCTTGTCCAACTGTATAGAGAGAAGGGATGAAAGAATTCCATGCTGTGTTAAAAAGGTGTCTGCATCGGTTCTTAATATATAATCATAATGGTCCTATCTTTCAACAACATTTAATAATCTTCCAAAAGCAACTTTTAAAAGATATGAATCTAGCTATAATCAAATGACCAAAGAAGATATTTTCTGGATGAAAAGGGGACTATTTTAATACAATTGGCCATGAAAAAATCATTCATGGCCTGTTCCACTACTCTGTACAATAGAGCGATTATTCATCTTTTTTATCATCGCTAGAGGATTCTATTTGATTTAAAAAATCAAGAACATTTTCAAATTTAAATTGAAGCAACATTTCCTTTTTGACAATCGTTTGAAGCATTCTTTCAACAGATTTGTTTGCATCTAATAAATCTTCTAAACTTTCTGCCTTAATATTCTCGTTTACTAAATCACCCTCATCATCAACAAGAGTACCAATTACTCCTTGAAGCTTTTCTGCTTCTGCATTAATTAAATGAGCTAAGCCCAGCTCTTCAAAAGCAATGGAAGCAAGGAGCAAAAGCGCTACCTGTTCAGAATCAAAACCTTCAATGGGATTAATATCTTCCGGAATATTTGGAAAAGACATGACATCCACCTCCCTTTTTAGATACTACATTACATTATTCTAGTTTACCTAGATTGTCTGGGCGTTTTGAGAAGATTAATTGTTAAGAAACATCTATTGATTTGTTTGCTGGTTTGGGCATCAGTTTATATTTATAAAAATTGGATCATCGGTTCGAGCTGGTTTTCCCACACCCATTTAGGACTGTAACGCTGTCTGGCCATTGTTTTAGCTTTCAGCATGGCATTTTCCCTCATCCTATTCACAATGATATTAGCATGTTCGGAAAGGTACGCTTCTTCTGAGGGGTTATAGGTTTCCTTCGTATCAAAACCAAAGTTTCTAGCATCCCATTTCATGAAATAGGCATCCAAATTTTTCCCTAATTCCTCTAAAGCAGGTACTCTTTCATTCAAAACGAGGAAATTTCCTTTGCTGGCAGCCTCTAATACGGTTAAACCAAACGACTCTGAAAAGGATGGGCATATAAATAAATTTGATAAACCAAATAATTCCATAACACCTTTTCTTGGAAACCCATCTTTAAATTCCTTTATATCTGAAGTGAAAAATAAATCAGCATTGCTTAATCCATAGACTGTACCTTGTAATCGAATTAGAGCTTTATAGGTTTTAGGAGCAATATCCATGCTTGGAAAATCACAAAATATGACTTTGACACTCAGTTCTGATTGTTTTTTTATGGCACCAGCTAGCATTGCTACCTTTTCAAATTTTTTTCCAGTGGTTAAACGTCCAGGGTAAACGATTAATATATCAGGGCTAATTAAATCAGTCTCTTTGTTAAGAATCTGAATTTCATCGCTTACAAAGTTTAATAAATCTAGACTGTTATTTACGACCCTACATCTTCCTTCTGGAACATTGTATTGTTTAGCGAGAGCCGGAATGCCCGATTGTGTTGGGTACACATACAACGTATTTGGCATGGAAGAAAAACGTGCTGAAAGTGGCCATTTGGGATTAGGCGGACGATTCGCAGGGGCAGAATGTGTAAAGGCAATAAATTTCACTTTAGGTAATTTTTCTTGGGCTTTTCTAATGGCTACATTATGGACTAAATGCCAACCTTGATAATGAATATCGTGCATAATACAGACATCGACGTCTTCAAGGTGTTTAACAAAGTCTTTTGCGATGACGTCCGCTTCATTAAAAAAAGTGTTGTGCACTTTTTCATTTGGTTGGGAGTAATCTCGCCAATTTATTTGTTTTCCATCTATTTGGTTTACAATTTTTACCCATTCAATCCGTTCATCTAAAAAAACTCCATATCGATCCTCAAGTGGACAGGTTTCGCTCACGAGTAGTTTCGGTTCTAATCCAGAATCTAACATCATCCGGAGCTGTTCAGCCACTACATTCACTAAAGAATACGTGCTAGTAAGGCCATTAAACATGGTAAGCAAAGCAACTTTCATTTAAAAAATTCCTCCTTGTGTGAGACTAGACATTATACTATATACTTGGAAAGGGTTGCCGGTGAACATAAATGAGGAAGTATATATAAACTAAATTAATTATAGAAAACAAAATCAGGCGTAAATTAAAGTAAAATAGTTTTTTTTATGTACGTATTTGTTGTTTGAATAAGGAAAAAGAGACATCCAAAAAGTTCGTTTTTTTGAATGCCTCTTTATATCGATGTTTATGTTGTTGTTGAAGTAGTTGGTGATGAAAGAAATTCGAGAACATTTTCAAATTTAAATTGGAGTAACATTTCTTTTTTGATAATTGTACGCAACATTTTTTCCGCTGCACGGTTAACCGCTAATAACTCATCAAAACTTCCAGCTTGAATTCCTGTTCTTACTGGTTGTCCATTTATCACAAGCGTACCAATAGCTGCTTGAAGCTTTTCTGCTTCAGCATTAATTAAATGGGCTAGTGCAAGTTCTTCAAACGCAATGCTCGCAAGAAGCAAAAGCGCTACCTGATTAGAATCTAAACCCTGAATTGGATTTATCTTTGGAGGGGTATTAGGGAAAGACATATTAGTTTTCAACTCCTTGTCATTTTTTCTTACTATTATAGGATATTCAAGGGTTGTCCTTTTTGTTTAGGTGGTTCAACTATGAAAAAGCACTTTAATAAAATGGAATTGTGGTTTTATGTCATGTGAAAATGATTATATCTGCATTGAAGAAACAACGACACTCCGATTAAAACAATATCGAAGTGTCATTGTTACATAAGAATCTAAGGTACTGTTGTTAGGTGCAATTCCAAGTGCCACAAGAACATCCTCTAGTTCCTCGCACCACTTAAGTTATAGCCTGAAAACGGGCACAAACTGTTTGATTTGTTAGGTCAGCTGCCGTAAAAGGAGTACCTCCGTTTGCGTTAATGACAAAAGTACCAGTTTCTCCAACAGCTAGTCTATCTGCAGGCGTATCACGTCCAAATTTATATTGGAAAGTACCACAATCATTTGGTGTTACTCCCCCTTTAGCAGAGTCGAAATCAAATCTTTTTGATGGTGGTGTCATTGAATGCCCAGTTATTTTATTAGTAGAATCAAATTCACGATTGAGTTGAAAGAAAAATTGATCAATTAACGCGCTAGGGCTATTCGAAGTATTCGTTACAGTAAATGTAATTGTTGATCCATCACTACTAATATTTGCTGTTACATCTGCGGAAATCACTCCAGCAAGTGATCCTTGTCCTTCTAAATTAGCAATACATAATAATTGTGCGCAATTAAATTCATCACAAGCACATCCGCTGATTGGAGCTCTTGTTGTTGTTGTTGTTGTAGTTGTAGTAGAAGTAGTTGTTGTTGTTGTTGTTGTGGTAGTAGTTGTTGTTGTTGTAGTTGTAGTTGTTGTTGTAGTTGTAGTTGTTGTTGTTGTTGTTGTTGTTGTTGTTGTTGTTGTTGTTGTAGTAGTTGTAGTTGTTGTAGTGGTTGTAGTGGTTGTTGTTGTTGTGGTTGTTGTGGTTGTAGTGGTTGTAGTGGTTGTAGTGGTTGTTGT
>NZ_JBITPF010000020.1:0-39844 GCF_050468025.1 Neobacillus sp. NRS-1170
CCGTACTCCCGCAGGAGTCTTCGTGCCTTCCGCTCCAATCAACAGAGTGTCAAAATCAACAATAACATTTAACAAAGTTTTTATTTAAATATTAAGTCCCTTCCAATTAGATATCAATTGTCAAAACTGACTATATGAACCCTCCATTTTTCATACAATTTTAACAATAAGTTTTCATATCTTTTAATTGTTGAAAAAAAAGCTAAGAGACAAATGATATCTCTTAGCTCGATTTTCTCTATTGGTTTATGATGAAATTTACATATCGTTTAACCAGTTACTAGCAGCAGCCCATTTTCCAGGTTTTAATGCTTAAATCTAATAAAAACAAATCATCTGGATCAACAAGTGAAAGACCTGTTAACTCTTCGATTTTTCTTAAGCGGTATAGTAAGGATTGACGATGTAAAAATAAAGCTTTAGCTGTTTGACTTACATTTCCTTGATAATGATTGTAGGTACTGATGGTATCGATTAGATCAAGATTACGCTGCTTATTATATTCCACCAGAGGTTCGACGGTAGACATAATAATTTCTTTCATTTCCTGGTTTTGGGAGAGACTTAGTAACACCCGGTCAATCCGGGTATTTTCATACATAACCCGATTCCCAATCCCTTTCTTATTTCTGCAAATATTCAAGGCAATCTTGGCATTTTGATAGCTTTCCTTAAAACCTAGAATATCCTCATTATAATTTCCAATTCCCCAAGAAATGACCACTTTTGGCAATAAACTTTTTAAACGACGGTCAACCAGCTCTAAAAAGTCTGTAACGCCTTCTTTTTTATTTTCTAACGAAATTTCTAGAAAAACCAATAGCTGATCTTCCTGAAATGTAATCATGACTTCTTTATTTAAAGACTGTGCCGCGTAATAAATTTCTTCTTTTATATAATGAATCATGCTCTCTAACCAAAGCGGATAGGCTCCTACATCCAACTTCCTTTTTTGAAAAAGCGTTTTCAAATTTTCTGGTGCACCAATAATGCTAATATATGGAACTTTAAGATTATAACCTACTATTTCTGCTCTTGAATCCGCCTGCTCTAAAGAAGTAAATTCCCCATTGATCAACTCTTTAATAAATGATGTGTGAAGCAGTAACTTTGACTCTTCCACAGCATTTTTCCTTGAAAACCAAAGTGCAATGGTTGTCACTGCATGCTCTAATATATTGACTGTAAACTGGGTTAAAAAATGTTCCAGCGAGATATCTGAAGGAAGGATAACAAATAAAAAGTCTTGAGTATTGCCTGATACTTGAATAACCGGAAGCTGCAAGATACAGTAATCTTCAATTTTTATCGTTTGGATTTTTTGAATCATTGGGTCATGTGAAGATAATGACATTGGTTTTCTAGCTGGGATGATTCCCTTTACCATATACTCCCGCCAATTATCGAGAAAATGGGGGATTTCTTCACTTTGTGCTTGAATGGTTCCAATTTGGTCCGTAATAATAACAGGATATCCAACATGCTGGTATAAATAGTTGGCAATACAAGTAAGCTCTGTTTCTTTAAGAATTAAAGTTAAAAGCTCCTGCTGAACTTTCTCTGATCTGCGACTCTCTTTATAATTGATATCATTTAATTCAAACATTACCGCTTCAGTGATTTCCGAAAAGCGTACTTCCCACGGCAGTTCTATCAAAATGAATTGATGCTGATTGGCGAGTTCAATGACTTCCTTTGGAATTTCAAAAATATGCCTTCCTAGAGCCACCCCAAGAACAGTTGCCTCTGAATTAATCACATCCTGAACAAATTCCTCAAATTCCTCAAGATTGTGGCCGCACCCGATTGCCGTCGTGAGAACCAATTCGTTCTTGCGGACGAAGCTCTCGACCGGCATTTCCATCGCAGAAACCCATTGAACCACTTTGTCCTTTACGAATTCACCGCCAGCTACCACCTTGGCGTCCTTTAAAATATCTAACTTTAAAATATCATATACCGTTAAACTCATAGAAGGCTCCTATCTGCTAGAATCTATTACCAATATGATTGCTAGCTATGTTGCTTTTTGAATAGATTTTCTAGATGTATAGTATTGGATTATGATAGTTCCTCAACTGCTTGTGAATTTTCAAAATGTTTTATGCATTATTTTTCCTTCTTCATTCTAACAAATACCCACTATTCAGTAAATTGGCAACTAGTTGTGTTGTAGGCAGTAAGGAGAGGCAAATCGTATGAAAAAGGACGTATTCATCTTTAATGAATCCATGACTTTCGGATTAAATGGAAAGGATTTTACCAAGCGGAAATCTCCGGGGATTCACCGTTTTCTTATATGTTTTGGTTCATTTAATGTGATAGCTTCTATTTCAATTTTTACCGTTTAAGTTAAAGACTTCTTAAAAAAATGGTATACAGAGTCTCAAAGACTATTTTTAATAAAAAAAAACAGCAATCTTTTCTCTCTGGATTGCTGTTTTTTGTATCGTTTGTTCATTTATCTTTGTAACAATGATAAAAACTCAGCCCTGGCATCTGATTGTTCAGCAAATACGCCACGAGTAGAGGTGGTAGTAGTGGAAGCGTTCGATTTCTTTACCCCTCTTCCACACATACACATATGTTTCGCTTCAATGACGACCATCGTCCCTTTTGGCTGAAGAATTTCCTCGATTGCCTCGGCAATTTCGTTCGTGAGACGTTCCTGTACCTGAAATCTCTTGGCATATCCCTCCACTAAGCGTGCCAATTTAGACAGTCCTGTTATTTTTTCATTGGGGATATAACCTACATGGGCTACACCGAAAAAAGGCGCAAAATGGTGCTCGCAAAGAGAATGGAATTCAATGTCTTTCACCAGAATAAGTTCCTTATGATTTACATCAAACGTTTTCTCTAAATGGGTTTTCGGATCTTCCCGGTTTCCTTCCGTATACTCAAGAAATGCTTTTAGCACCCGATATGGTGTCTCTTCGAGGCCATCCCGATAAGGATCATCCCCGCATAATTCAATCAGATCTCTAAGGGCTGACAATATCTTAGTAACCTGAACATTGGTTTGATTGTCAATAGAGTATGGATCATCAATCATTCCAGGAAATTTACTAGAAATGGACTCTATCTCTTTTATAAACATAGTTTTACAGTCCTTTCTCTTTCGCTAACCGTAATCCTCTTTGGATTAATTCCGGGAATTCCGGATGAAGCGTTTGGATTCCGACCAACTGTTGAAGGAGGATATTTTTCCAAGAAGAAAGCACATTATATTGTTCCATAAGCTCAAAGATTTCCACGCGCAGCAGCCAATCCTCTGAGAAATCAGCGGAAAGTTTCTCGAATACTTTTTTCAATCCTTCTTCCCTATCTTCATGGTTCATGACCGTTTCTCTTAATGCCCTTACTTTACTGTATAGCTTCTCAAGAGTTGTTTCTTCTCTTTGCACCCATGGCTTCTGTTCCAAACTCTCCATATCGGCGTAAAACTGTTCGGAGTCTGCCGCTCCGGCAAAGACAGAGGTAATTGTCTCTCCTACTACTAAGTCAAACATGCCCCATTCCGGATGAAAGAGGATCTCATCGTTGAATGAAACGGTACAGTTTTCGAAAGAAATAACGAGCATCCTGTCTTGTTCACGAAGGAATTGCTGAGGAATTCCTGTCACGGTCACACCGCTTTCATATTGAAGCGTGTACTCTTTTCCTATTTCTATTTCTCCTAACGGACATGTGGATTTTTTCAATCTTCCAATCGGGGCACCGAATCCATCTCCATGTCTTCCCTTGCCGTGTCCTGGCAGTTCTTTATGATTATAGGCTAAAGCCGATGGCCCCTTTGTTCGAATGTAAATAGCCTCACCGTTCGAATCTTTTAAAATGGTACTTACTGTTCCAGTTAGCTGAACGCCAGAATCATATTGGATTGTCGCCGTATGGTTCGAGCGGAGTGCCTTTTCGAGGCTTTCAGTCCCGCCTTTATGGAAAGCCATTTTGCCTGCAAATTCCTTAACCGCCTCAATTAACTGCTCAAAGCTTTCACATACAAACAATTGTGGCTGAGGCTTTGTGATATCAAAGCCGGTTTCAATTACATTCTGTAAATCAAATGGCCGTTTTTCGACCGAATCCGTTAGACTGCTTCTTCCTTCCGCCACAGAAGACAGAAGACCCGCACCATAAATTTTTGGTTCCTCCATAGTCCCGATTAACCCGTATTCGACCGTCCACCAGTACAGTCTGGAAATTTGCTCTGCCTCTGACAGTTCGGTGACATTCGCTTGTTTTTCTTCAAAAAGTGCTTTTGCTGCAGCAATCTCTTCATCGGTAGCTGTACCGGTTTCTAAAAGGTTGGAATATGCTCTGGTTGCCTCAAACAATTCATGTTCTTCGCTTGTGGCAAGTGCCTTTGAGCCAATGTTTCCAAATAGTTTTACATATTCCGAGAATTTCTCGTCTACTAAAATGGGAGCATGTCCTGCCGCTTCATGAATAATATCAGGAGCAGGAGTATATTGAATATTCTCCAGCTTCCGAATATCTGAAGCAATCGGTAAAACGCCATGCGCCTGAAAATCGAAGAAAACAACTCCAGGAATGAATCCATCAATGTTTGCAGCGCTCCAGCCGAAAGGTGAAAGTGCGTCGTTCATATCATGTACATTTGGAATTTTTTCAATAGAAATACCGGATGATTTTAAACCACCAGTGTATGCTGGATGGGCAGATTCTTTTAGGAAATGATGATTTTGTCTCATCACATAACGCCAAACAGCCTGATCAATCGCTGTGTATTTTTCATATTGCTGATTCACTACATATTTTTGTAAATGCTTCGGAATTTTTGTAACAGTTGATTTCATTTGCTGTCTCTCCTTGTTGAAAAATAAAAAAGAGAGTCCTCTATCCCACATAAGGGACGAAGAAACTCTCCGCGGTACCACCCTTTTTGACCCAATCAGGTCCACTCTCAAAAAAATAGCCCATTATGCTGCATGTGTAATTCGCACATCTTCTCACCTGGACTTTCACCACCCGTCCGGTCTCTATTGGCTGTTAAGAAGGTACTACTAGAATGCTAGGCATTAATATTCACTAACACACTTAAACGCTCAAACGCTTTTAAGTGTTAAAGTATATTAATAAAATACAAGGAAAATTGATATCTTGTCAAATGTTTTTTTAAAATAACTTTTCATAAACGCTTACTTTTTTGAAGATATGGAAGCAAGTGCAGATTCATCGAATCCTTTCACCAGTAGCCATACGGCTAAAATCATTTCATTGGCTGCAACTGGCAGCGACAAAATACTCCAAACAGAAATTTGTTCAATAACACCGAACATTACGAACAAGCCATAAATAAAAACAAGAGTTGCCCCTGTCATCCCCAAAATAGCTATAAACCTGGGAACGAGCTTGGATTTATAAAATATATAACTGTACATCATCGTATTTATGCCCAGCATGAAAAGGGGACCAAGCATAAATGTCCAGGCATGTATTGCTTTTAATACGATACCTGATGTTTGAAATGAACCGGGATCCTGGGCTCCTGCAGCTACAAATTCCTGACTTAAGGTCACTAGGGACAACATACTGATTACACCTACAGTAATGATAATTGCTTCAAGAAACCTGAAACAAAGATGCCAAAGAGCGATCGTTTCATTATACTTTCTTAAAATTGGAAACATGGTAGTGGCAGTCCCAACTGCTGAGACAACAAGAATTAGCTCCATAAGCGCTCCCAGTATCACCTGGTTGGCATGTTTGGAACCATTAATCAAGTAATCAGGACCATTAAGTAAGGGATCGTATAAAATAAGTCCGATTACTGCCGTAACGGCAGCAAGTATAAACAGTACGCCCACAATTCTTGCAGCTTTCTTGTTTGAATTCATTTTTCATCGCCCTCTCTGGATAAATTCCTACACATTCAAGCTTATTGCTTTGTGTTGTTCTGATAAAAAAAGACTTCTTCCAAAGGTAAGTTAAAGGCGTGAGCAATGCGAAAAGCCAGTTCCAGGGATGGGGAGTACTTCCCCTTTTCGAGAGCGACGATGGTTTGTCTTGTCACGCCTACCTTGTCAGCCAGCTGCTGCTGTGTCATTTCATCATGGTTGAACCGTAATTTTCGAATGTGATTGCCGACAAGATTTTTTCCCATGTTAGACTCCTCTCCTATAGTGATAAATTTTCGTAACTGAGCCTGTCACATCTGATAGGAACCCTGAAATAATCAAGGTCATGAACATCACCTGTGACGGCTGAAAAATGACCAGTGATGCCATTGCAAGAAGGAAGCCTATGATAAAAACAAAAAAAGAATTGCGGCTCGCTTTTAAGGCAATTAACTTATCCAGTTCATCAGCAAATGTAGGTTCCTTTTCTCTGGTAGTTATTCTAAAGACGATATTAAAAATAATGCTGATAATGATGTGCACGACGATTGAAACCAAAGTTAATTGGAGGACGAAGGAACCCCAATAGCGAAAGGTTTCTGGCGACTCCAGT
Organism: Neobacillus sp. NRS-1170; assembly: GCF_050468025.1. Classification (NCBI taxonomy): domain Bacteria; kingdom Bacillati; phylum Bacillota; class Bacilli; order Caryophanales; family Bacillaceae; genus Neobacillus; species Neobacillus sp. NRS-1170. Next base: position 6,475 of record NZ_JBITPF010000020.1, read on the forward strand.
CCGCCCTCGGGATGCTGAGGGTACTTGTATAACCAAAATGAGAAGAAAATGAGAATAACGGTGATCACTGATACGATGCTCTTTTTTTCTTGATAGGTCAAAATTACACCTCCTGTATGTTCACTTTTACATCGGGTAAAGTATTATATGCATAATGTAAAAAAAAGTTTACATCAAGTTATGTAAAGATGACATTAAATATGCCGGACACTACCTTATAGGACCGTGTTCCAGCCAGTATTTTTCTGCCGCACGCACCTGTCAAAAAAACCTTTTAAAACATAGGCATCCCTACAAGTGAATACAATGTATTAATCTTTTTCATTAGGGGCGATTGGATGCCTAATTCCACAAATATTAAATTAACTCCTCAACATATGATTAGCATCATTAGAAATGGACTGCCAAAGTCTCAATTTCCTAAGACCATTACCATTGTCGGTGCAGGATTAGCTGGACTTGTTGCTGCTTCTCTACTGAAGGAAGCAGGGCACAAAGTAAGGATTATTGAAGCAACTAGTTATGTGGGCGGACGTGCCGCGACAATACGTTCCCCTTTTAGCAATGGGCTTTATTTAAATATTGGTCCTATGCGAATCCCTGATACTCATCTTTTAACTTTAGAGTATATTTATAAATTCGGTTTAACCCTAAACGAGTTTATCAATCGGACTCCAGTCGATATTCTTTACCTCAATGGAATCAAAACACGTCTTGACATTTTTGAAAGTAATCCAGGGATTCTAAATTTCCCTGTTGACCGGAATGAAAGAGGCAAGAGCGCCGAGGATCTGTTAAATTTAGCGATGCAGCCAATTATCGATTTTATCAACAAAGATCCTTTAAAAAATTGGCCACTTATCGAAAAAGAATTTAAAGATTACTCGCTAGGTACATTTTTAAGGTCTTACCATTATCAATATGGAACCACTTTTTCATCTGGTGCGGTTGATATGATTGGTTTACTTCTTGACTATGAAGCCTATATGGGGATGTCATTTCTGGAAGTTTTGCGCGAATCGGCGAGCTTCAGCACAAATCGTTTCTATGAAATAACGGGTGGAATGGACCTGCTCCCTAGGGCATTTTTGCCTCAATTAAAAGATGATATATGGTTCTTTCAAAGGATGACGAAAATTGTTCTACAACCAAATCGTGTAACCATCCATTCAAACCATTCACACACCTTAAAACAATCCTCTATAACAAGTGATCTTGCCATCATAACTATCCCTTTTACCGTCTTACGTTTTGTTGAAGTGGAGCCCTTCCATTCTTTTTCCTATTATAAACGGAGAGCGATTCGTGAACTGAACTATATGGCTGCGACGAAAGTAGGGATCGAGTTTAAAAGCAGGTTTTGGGAAAAAGAAAATCAATTTGGTGGTAAATCGATAACGGACCTGCCGATTCGTTACACGTATTACCCTAGTCAGGGGATTGGAACAAAGGGTCCGGCTGTGGTTTTGGCAAGTTATACGTGGGCGGATGAGGCTTTGACTTGGAATGGTTTATCCAACGAAGACCGAATTCACTTTGCTTTAAAGAACTTATCCGTCATTTTCGGAGACCAAGTGTTTTCAGAGTTTGTTTCAGGAACGTCCTATAGCTGGGTAGATAATCCATATGCTGGTGGTGCACTAGCGACTTTTAAGCCTGGTCAGGAACACGAACTTTTCCCCTATATCCCTATACCTGAAGGTAGAGTCCACTTTGCAGGTGAGCATACCACACTTACCCACGGGTGGATGCAAGGAGCGATTGAGTCTGGTATCAGAGTTGCAAATGAAGTCAATCACTTGCCAAAATAAAACGGGTCGGATGGTAAATATTGTTTATTTCAATGTACTCATTTATACTAATCTTAACTAATCTTTAAAAACAACTTACTAATATTCTTGAAATGGTGGTAAAAAATATGAAACTAGGTGCGTTTTCTGTATCTTTAACTGTAAAAGACATTCATAAATCAAAGTCATTTTACGAAAAGCTTGGATTTCAAGACCTTGGAGGGGATATTACCCAAAATTGGCTTATTATGAAGAATGAAAATTGCATTATTGGGCTATTCCAAGGCATGTTTGAAAAGAACATTTTAACTTTTAATCCAGGATGGAACGAAAATGCTCAAAATCTTGAATCGTTTACCGACGTTCGGGAACTACAAAAACAACTAAAAGAAAACGGAATAACAATGTTAACTGAAGCAGATGATTCCACTGAAGGCCCAGGATATTTCACCATTGAAGACCCTGATGGAAATCAAATTCTTGTCGATCAACATAGATAATAAAAAGGAAATGACAAAACAAGGAACTACAAACTGCCTATAAAATAACTCAGTTCATGGTGAACTGAGTTATTTCTTTTATATAAATACTGGATAACCATTCCATCACTTTTTTACTTTTAATTTCTCTGGTATGGTCGTCCAGTACTTTGGGTCTTCTAAGCCGAGCCGCCAAATCCCGATTCCCCGCAAGTTATATTTTTCTACAAGGTTTAGCTTAAACCGCAGACTATTGCTATTCTCAAACCAAGCCTGGTGGTTATGATGTTTTTCATCGACGTAACTGAAATAAGGCGTTTGCGAACGGGAGTCCCATATAATTTTTGCTTTATATTTTGTTTTCTGACCCATTAACTCTTTATAGGAACTATACTTGGCTTTGGCTGCGGCTGTCGTATCCCAGTCCCATCCATAACCAGCGATACCGAGTAAAATTTTTGATGGTGGAACTTCATGTTTCAAAGCATATCGAATCGTTGCTTCTGTCCATTCGACTGATGCTGTTGACCCGGGGTTTGTTCTAGGGTTGTGTTCATCGTATGTCATTATCATTAAACCATCTGAATATTGACCAAGCTTTTCGTAATCAAACCATGGTGACCAGGGATTAGCACGGGAATCACCTGTGTTTGCCGGGACGGAAACTGTAACTACCTTTCCATCAGGATTTAGTGCATCAGACAAATTTTTTATCATCAGACTAAAGGAATCTCGGTCAGTCAAATACAAGTTTTCCATGTCAATATTAATTCCGTCATATTTAAATTGATTCATTTCATTGCGTAAGTTCTGTATGAAAACATTGCGGTTATTATCGTTATGGAGTACATTACTCGCTGCCTGCTTGCCCTTCTCAACGGTTTCATAAAAGAGATTATGTACAACCATATATACCTTCAGGTGTTTTTTATGAGCACTCTGAATAACCTTTCTCTTATGTTCTGCTGTAACGGAATCAATAAGACTGCCTGGACGTTTATCATCAAGCTTATACCAAAAGGGAGCAATGACGCTTAAACTTTTGAATTGTGAGTTAACTGTAGCTTGAGACCCTGGATACGTACCTTCCTGCTCCGTATAAAAGCCTAATACTTCACGAGGAGTTTTCTTCTTTTTGGATACTTCTTTTCTTTGTAACTGGTTACAGGATGACATTAGTAATAATGCTATGCATAAAGAAATGATGGTGAATGACCGAAAACAATTTTTCGCCATAATACACCTCCTTTTAATTTGTATATTTCTTAAGTTGATGAGAAAGGTTGGAACTTATTCACTCCATATGTGGAAATCCTGAACGCACAAAAAAACTGCCAGAATAATTTCTAGCAGTTTTTTAGGTATTAAATATTCGAAAATCCAATAGAGAGTCTAGTCCTTCATAAACACTGCAAATATTAATAAATCCATCCCTCCAATTTTTACATTTCCCCGCCAAATGTAGCCACTGTCTGCCTTTCAGGAGCAAACATCTGGCCGTTCCATTTCAACACGGTTTGCACTTCTCCAAGACTGTCAGCATTGTACCTTCCTGCTATCCTTTGATGCGCTGCCAGTTCATATATCCCGTCCCTGTTTATATCAACTGGATATAAGGCTGCCAAAGGATTAACCCAGCCATTAATGGGAGCTTTCAAAATACCTTGTGGGTTATATATTTCTGATAGATATTCCTTCCCCTTGTAGGCAAGGTCAAGAATATACTTTTGTTTGAGATGATAACTGGTCACCTGTGCTTTGTATTGATTTTCATATATCACATCATACTTATAGGATTCATTGAATGTATCCGAATCAAAAATCTGTCTTATTTGACCGTTAATAGATGAAAAAATATACGCGTAAATAGTACCGCCGCTACCTCCGGTATCAATGATCACTAAAATATCATCGCCATTTTTACCAGTAAAATCACCCAGAAAAAGAGTAGGATTGTATCCAGCGTTATTTTTAAAAGTGATATATTCATATTTATGTGTTCTTCCATTTTGGACAACCAAGGTGATATCTTTCCAAAATGGACTATCAGGGGTTTTATTCGCAGTTAGAAAAACATTATCCTTTATCCCGTCTCCGTCGATATCGCCCCTCTTTACCGTCATGACTGAGGGACTGTTGGTGCGCATTTTACTTTGATCAGCAGATTGCAGACCTGCCCGTATTTCTAAAAGTTTGTGTTTTGAAGGATAAGGATTTGGAAATGACAAAGCCATATCAATCGTTTGCAGTGCTTCATTTGTTAATCCAGCTTTTGCCTGCGTATTAGCCAAACAGTACCAATAAAAAGGATGATTCGCTTCACGTATTTTTGTGTAATAGTGATGGAGCTCTTTATTGAAATCATTGGTGCCCAACTGCATCCCCACCTGTCGAAATAGTATCCATTTAGATTTATATGTGGGATTTCGAGGAGCATTCCATCGCATTTCTACTAATGTCAATTGAACCACGAGAATCGTCATGAGGCATTCTATGCTATAATAGGAAAAAACCACAATCAGTGAGAAAAGGAACTTATATTTATGAAAAAATCTTGCAGTGAATCTAGAACAATTCAAACAGACGGAGTCCTGCCAAACGACACAAACCCGCACCAGACTCTTTTCGGTGGCGCTCTGATGAGCCGAATTGACCGCGTTGCTGGTATTGCTGCTATCAAACACTGCGGAAATCCCGTTGTGACCGCAAGTACCGATTCGGTCGATTTTTTACACCCGATTACCCTTCAAGATGCAGTCACATTAGAAGCGTTTGTCACTTGGACCGGGAACACCTCGATGGAAGTGTTTGTTAAAGTAACAGCAGACAACTACTTTACAAGGGAAAGTCGGGTGGCGGCGACTTCGTTTTTAACCTTTGTATCGTTAGATGAAGAAGGGCGGCCGGCCCCTGTGCCTACTGTGAATCCCGAAACAGAGGAAGAGCACTATTTGTTTAATACCGGAAAAGAACGGTCCATTACCAGAAAGCTCCGAAGAGAACAAAGCAAGCATCTAGCAAAAACGTTTGGCGGAAAATAAAAAAGCAAATTACCTTAACGGTTTCGGTCATATGTTATTTACTTGTTAGTATTAACTTTCGTGTTTTGACATCAAATATTTTATAACTAATTTCAAACATATGGTCTTTTGTAACTGTCACTTTGCAAAAATAAGGGATTGATTTTCCATAAGCATCAAGTGCAGGAATATCTCTGAAAGAATATATTTCATCTGTATTGAGCATTTTAAAGTCCGCTTCAGGAGAACGACCTGATGAATCTATTTCGATAACACATTTCCCACTGACGACATCATATTTCTTTAGCACAACATATTTTAGGCTTGGGAGAGTAATCGCTAAAAGGAAAACACCAAAACATAAAATTCCAAGGTATTTACCTACATTTAATAATCGAAAGTCTTTAGTACCAAACATAACAATTAAGGCAATTACTGCGCCTATTATAAATAAGAATCCAAGTAGCAGCATTAAATAATAAACGACCAAAATTATCACTTCCTGTAACTATTAAACCTTAAAATTGTATAACCCTGTCCTAAAATTAGGCCAGGGTTAACATAAAGTTGTTTTTTTAATAAAAACACTTTATGGGATAACTTTTTCGTCAAAACGTTACTTCTGCATAATCTGAATAAGGTTGCCGCATGTATCATCGAAAACAGCTATTGTGATTTCGCCCATTTTTGTCGGCTCCATTGTAAACTTCACGCCTTTTTCCAATAACCGTTCGTACTCTTTACGAATATCTGCAACGCCAAACATTGTTGCAGGGATTCCTTCGGCAAATATCTTTTTTTGATACTCTTTGGCGGCTGGATGGTTATTCGGTTCGAGCAAAAGCTCGGTACCTTCTTGGTCCTCCGGAGAAACAAGCGTTATCCACCTATATTCTCCTACGGGAACGTCATGCTTTTTTACAAAACCTAGCTTTTCTGAATAGAAGTCCAGTGCCTTGTCTTGATCTTGAACGAATAAACTGGTAACAATGATTTTCATATATTTTTGCCTCCTTTAAGATTTGCTATGTATAGTGGTCTGATAACAATCTGACTGCAAGCAAAACAACCCCTACATTTGGTAAAAGTCTTTTTCAGAATTTATCATAACACTTTAATCAGTATTTCGAAATCAAGTATTCAATTACCTTCTCCATTTGTTCCATTGGAAAAAAAAGCTGCATACTTTCATCTCCTTGTTCAGCAAACGCACCGGTAAGTGTAAGTACATTCCTTCACAATCTCAATTTCTATTATTGGGGTAGTCAAATTTAAAAAACGTAACAAGAAACAAAAATAAAAAGAAGTGGAAATTCTCCACTTCTTTTGTAGTTAGCAAACTACCTCTTCTTTTTCAGTAGCCAAAATTCTTATAAATAGTGGGGTTTTTGTCCCCTGAATAGACACCGAAGGTGTCTATTTTTATATTAAATGATTTTTATGTTTGTGAGAATATTGTCTATAATATATTAATATGGGTTTCTTTTAACGACGATACTATATTGGTATTTAATTGCCTTTTATCACCACATATAAGTGTTTTTTACCACTTTATTGCTACTTTTAATACGACATCAATTATTTATTACCTAAAAATCAATAAATCCCCAGTCAAAAAACACCAGCGACTCAACCGTACTGATGTTTTTTTGACATTTTATTAAAATAATTTTCCTAAATAATGCGGCATTTGGCGTCGCCACCAAATCCAATCATGCGAAACATCTTCGCCCCATTCATCAAATAATGCGGGAATTTGCTTTTCTTCAAAGGCTTCTTTTAATGTAAAGTATGAAGGCAGCCCATCCTGTTCCCAATCACCCAGCCCGGTACAAATAATGATATCTGCTGAACGATATCGATCAATAAACCAGCCATCATTTTGATTCCATATGTAATCACTCGGTGAATTTTCGTATACAAGCGGATCATTTCCGTAATCCCCAAAAAAGTAACGCGCATCGTAAATACCGCTAAGTGCAACGGTTGTTTGGAAGACATCCGGATGTCTCAAGAAAAAGTTCAACGCATGATATGCCCCCATACTACACCCCGTTGTCATCATGGGATCAAACCAACCTGATTTATGTTTAATAAATGGAATAGCTTCTGAAATCACATAACGGTCATATGCCGCATGAGCTAATGCACGGTCATGTGCCGGTTTTGAGTCGTGCAGCCAACTTTCGCTATCTATACTAGCCAATGTAAAAAACTGGACTTTTCCGGATTCAATAAAGTCATGACACACATCAATCATTCCAAAATCATAGTATTCAGTATGGGTCCCCCCAGATGAAGGAAAAACTACGATTGGCATGCCACTGTGTCCATATCTGTTCAACAGCATTTCACGTCCTAATTCGCCACTCCAATGGCTTAACTGTTCTATATGCATAGAAAAATCCCCTATCCTTATACGTTTGCAATGCTGTAATTTTTTCGTTCATGTACAAAACGGATAATGTCATCCACTTCTTCTTGCGAATCTGCATTAATCGCATAAAATTGATTTCCTTGGAGTTCCGCAAACGCATCTGGCATGCGCTGTTCAAACTTCACACGGTCGCCAAATCGTTCATAAATAGCATTCGTATCATGTTTATACTCATACGCATCACGCTGTGTTATACCGACACAAAACTGGTTTTCGGCATCGGACTCCTTAAATTCTCCACCTGTCACAAGAGAAGCATACTGAGCAAATAAATCAATGGAGTATGCGAAATTGTACATATCAATCGTGTAGCCGCCAGCCAAGCGGTTATTGTATTCAAGTGCAACATAATCCTCATTTTCTAATTTAAAAAACTCAATATGGAAAAAGCGTTCTTTCATGCCAAAAGCTTTAACAATCGCCTTTCCATAAGTTTCGAGCTTAGGATCAATTTCTTTTTGAATCACATAAGCTAAATCCAACTGACCCTTAAAGAGTTCCAGAGTGGGCACATTATACGTAAAGCTTGTTTGGAAAACAATGTTCCCTTTCTGATCCACTAAACCATCAAATGTACAAAGCACGCCTCCTTCGACATATGGTTCTAAGAAGTACACTTGTACTTCTCCCCATTCATCTTCAAAATGACGTACATCCTCTTCTGAACTTAATTTAAAGGTTGCAGCTGATCCAACTCCATTATCCGGTTTAGCGATAACTGGCAGTCCTAATTCATCAATGGCTTTAGATAACTCCTTTTTAGTTTTAACGACTCTTCCTTCTACAACAGGCACTCCTGCTTTTTTAAACAGCTTCTTCATTTCAGATTTATACTTAACTTTTTTCAAGTCATTCGTTTTATTGCCGTACACGTTAAATTGCTCTCGCAACTGCGCATCAAGTTCCAACCAGTATTCGTTATTGGATTCAATGCGGTCAATTGGACCATGTTTATAAAATAAAAATGCAACAGCACGTTTCACTTCATCTACATCTTCTAAATTATTCACACGATAATATTCTGTTAAAGCGTTTTGTAATTCGGAACCTAATTGGTCATATGGCTCTTCGCCAATTCCTAAAACATTGACACCTGAGTCTTTTAAACGATGAGCAAATGACTGAAAATTACTTGGATAATATGGTGATATCAAAATATAATTCATAAAAAAGCTCCTCTCTCAGAATCAAAAAATTCATTATTTTCACAACTAAGGTACAATTATTTCAATTTAAAATCAATCTAAATTTCCAAAAATATTAAAAAAAGCGATAGATTTCTCCCATGATTTAATTCAGTCAAATATAATTATTCAGTTCATTCAAGACCACTTCTCACTTAAGAAACGTAAACATTCTGGCAAGTGTTTTGCCCAAGCTTTTTCATTATGTTCTTCATCCGCAAAAATATTTAAACGAATGCTATCAATTGGAACAGAGCCTTTTATCATTTGTTTATAATACTTAAGCGAGCAATCGATATAGGCCTGCTTCATATTACCGTACATCAATTGACGATCGGCATCATCGCCTTCCTGAGTCCCAACTTGAATGTACACGCGTTGTTCAGGATCCAACTCTTGTCTAGCAATATAACTGTCAAAGGCTGTACTTGTAATCCAATTGGCTAATGAAAAAATGCCTAAACCACCAATGTGATCTTTATATTCAATACCCATAAAAGCGGAAATATTTCCTCCAAGTGAACTGCCAATCATCGCTGTATGATATTTATCCGATTTAGTTCGGTAATGCTTATCGATAAACGGCTTCACGACCGTCATGACAAACTCAGCAAACTCCGCGCCTCTTCCGCCTAGTTCAATATCTTCAGGAAGTGGGCTTTCAGTAATTTTCCAAGGCGTATATTCATTAATTCGATCTTGTCCAGCGTTATCTATCCCAACAACAATCATCTTCGGTAAATCGGGGTTTTGTTTAATTGCCGGAATAACTTTCCATGAATACCCGCTATAAGATTCACTACTGTAGAAAACATTTTGTCCATCATGCATATAGACAACTGGATAATTTTCAGCCTCATCTTTATCATAATTTTTCGGCAATAAAACACGCACGCGACGTACTTCATTTTTATAAGACATATGTAATTGATGTGTTTCTAGTTTTAAATAAAAATAGGATTGATTCATTTTACCTTCCTCGCTCCTTTGATATTACATTAAATATACTGAATAAATCTAATGTTCACAATAAAAAAATAAGAAAAAGCCACCAATTTGGCAGCTCAATATTAACTCTTGCATCCATTAGTTCAATTATTCATTCTTTATTCTTTATATCTTTTAACAATTCACTATCATTTGGTTTGTTTTATTTAATTTCCTCAACTGAACTTCTATTGAAAAAATCGTTACAATTACAGCTAATCCAATAATATCTCCTTTAAAGGAGCTCGAACACGTTGGGTCATTAAATAATTGTATTTATTCAGTATTCGCTATATTTCGGTTAAGTGACTTTAACTATTGCTCGTGTGGTCATTTTCAACATCCGTTTTTTTTGTTCCTTTACTTATATAAGGTTTTGCACTCTTTTTTTTGTTTGCACTAGCTTGCCAACGATTCCAACCCTTCTTGTCTGTTCCTCTCCCTGTTCCACCTTTTCCTTTAGCTCTACTCATAAAATCACCCCATTATTATTCTAGGTTTAGTTACCTATCTGGTTAGTTTTAATCATTTTACTCGGTTATTAAACAAACATATTGCAATAAATAACATCCTTCCAGTCACACATGCTATTGTGTAGAAACAATAAACTAATATCGACTTCACTGAATTTCCCTTTTTCACTAAACCGCCCTTTAGTTCAACAAGAAAGAGCTGCCACTGTGACAGCTCAGAACTTAAACTCAAGCACTCGTTAATTGAAGAATATGATTTGTTCCCCTTGTCATCTATATTTACTAACTTTACTTTTAAATGTTCAGGTAGGTATAGGTAACTGAATTTGAGGAAAAAGTTTATTCATAAGTTCTTCAAGCTTTCCTAATAAATTAGTAAATTAAGTATTAAATAATGTTCCATTTAGTGCTTCAATATACCTTTTTGCTGACCTTTGAACCACCAAATCTGCATCTTCTCTAATAATCAGATTAAATGCGTCATATAATCGATTAAATGTAAAATCATTTACCCTATCTGCAATTCTTTCAACTGTTACACTGGGCAGAGGAATGAAGTTAGGATAACTAAACATAAAACTCACCCATTTACGATCAGCCGCCACTCGTACTATATCTCCACTCAATAAAATTCCATTTTGACTGCTTCCATTTTTCCACTCTAAAACAGTACCGCCTTTATAATGTCCTCCAATTCTTTGAAGGGTAAGACCTTCCTGCAACTCTAGAGATTCTCCAGACCAAAAAATGATTTTCTCACTGGTTCTAGTCACCCATTCTTTATCATCTTCGTGTATGTAAATTGGAGCATCGAATGTTTCAGCCCATTCTACTTGACTAGAATAATAATGTGGATGTGATAAGGCAATAGCATCAATTCCTCCTAATTTATTAATATGTGAAATGGTTGATTGATCAATATATGTAATACAATCCCACAATAAGTTGTAATTTTTATCTTGTACAAGATAAGCTGTCTGTCCGATTCCAAAACTTGGATTAGTCTTTATGCTATGTAATCCTTCTTCCTGGAGCTTAATGATATTACTATATGTACCCACCTCTATCAGCTTTTCTAATGTGGTCCACACCTGACCTTTGGAACTAACAAATTGTCTTTCTTCCTCGCAAATCAAACATTGTTTTGGTGCTTCGATTGAACTCTCATACTGAACTCCACAAGTTTCACAAATAAAGTTTTTCAAAAAATATCTCTCCTTTACTTATTCACTTCCTATTTACTCTCTTTTAAAATTCACCTAACAATCCACTAATCCTTCTTCAAGTAAACTGCACCCGTAAGTTGAAGAAGAAATATTTTGAGATTACTAATAAGATTACTTTTATCGGTATTTCTTTAATCTAGTAATTTAGCATCAATTTTATAATAATTCATTTCAGATAAAAACTGATAAGCGGTTAATCCTTAACAGTTATCGTGATTTCCCTTAATTCCCTTGTTGGTGAAAAATACCAATAAATTTTAAAAAAGTTACTGAAACTAACTAAATAGGTTTCGTGTTTGTCTTTCTTGCTATAGGGTTGATCAGGAACCCTTACTAATAAATTTTGTCCATTATATCTTAATTTCCAATAATAATAATTACCTGTAATTATTGCTCTAACTCCGAAAAACTGCATTTTCTCTATGCACCCGAATTTCTTTAAGAGTGCTTGTAATTCTTCAACTAATAAATAATAATTGTCAGGTAACTCCCTTTTTATTGTCGCTATACTCACTTCTCCCTGTAATATTTCTAATTATAAAATGTGTTAATTTTTACCAATATATTTCTTGAATACATCTTATGACGAGTAGCATTTTATTAGAATACTACTCATTAATTTTATTACATAATCAAGAACGAGTTTCCCTTTCCTTCATCAACTGCTTCGTTAGCACAATATAAAAACGGGATCGCCGCAGTTATCCCATCTTTAACATAAGCCCCAGTTAGTTTAAGTACAATGTTTTACAAACCTACTCAATTTCCACTTCATTTATTACATGAATGCTGCCCGTCTATATGAGAGCAAGAGATGACTCTTCCACAAATTAATTCTGTTTATTCTCTTGCTTCAGCTTATATAGATCTTGATGATTTCTCTCAAAAGAATTCAAGACATCGCTTCTCTCTTTCTCTCCTCAACCACCAACAAAGAATGATACGGAGTCTTACTCGGAATATTTGAATGCCCTTCATGAATTTGATCGAAGAAACAAGTATATCAAAGGACTTCATGTAGTAATAATAATACAATAAAAAAACAATATTAATTTATTGTAAAACGATAAATCGCATGATAAAATCATGTTGTCATTAAATAAGTGAGGTGTTTTAAATGAATGTTAAACGAGGTTCAACCACTTTCTTAAAGGTAATTATTTTTCTGGTTGGAATTGCTGTTCTTGCATTGTGCATATTTTTGGTGCCTAAGATTGGGAATTTTGCTGGAGAATTGTATCCAGATATTGCTTATATGAAATCTCTCGTTTTAATCGATATGTACGCGGCAGCGATACCCTTTTACTTTGCTCTGTATCAAGCTTTTAAACTTTTAAGCTATATTGATAAGAACCAAGCGTTCTCGGAATTATCGGTAAAGGCTTTAAAGAATATAAAATACTGTGCCTTCACAATCAGTACCTTGTACCTGCTAGGTATGCCACTCTACTATCTCATGGCGAAAAGAATTGACCCTCCTAGTTTCATACCAATCGGATTGATCATTATTTTCGCCTCTATGGTAATCGCCGTTTTTGCTGCTGTTCTCCAAAGACTATTACAAGAAGCTATTAATATAAAATCAGAAAATGATTTAACGATCTGAGGTGAATATCATGGCGATTATCATCAATGTTGATGTGATGTTGGCAAAAAGGAAAATGAGCGTAACAGAACTTTCGGAGAGGGTTGGAATTACTATGTCGAATCTTTCCATTCTGAAAAATGGAAAAGCAAAAGCGGTTCGTTTTTCAACATTAGAAGCGATATGTAAGACTTTGGATTGCCAGCCAGGTGATATTTTGGAGTACAAAAGCGACGAAGACACTCAATAAAAACAGACAACAACTTTCTTCAACCAACGGGATTAGAAAGTGAAATTAAGATGAAGGGATAGAGATTAAGCTATCCCTTCTCTGCGTTTATTATTGTTATTTAATTAGAGAATTCCATTGATAATTGCATTGATATTAGTGACAAAAAATGTGATGTGATTTACAATGTTTGCACCGCAAAAGGGAACCCGTTAGCCGCAGCCATCCCTTCTTTAATATAAGCACCCGTTAATTTAGATAAGATAAAAAACAAAAAGGCTTATATTCCAAAGTGTATCATGTATTTATTTTCCTCTTTAGCCTGAAATATTTTAAAAGCTAACTCATTAAGTTCAGCAGATTTTTTATACATCGTTGAAGATGTAATCACATTATAAAACATTGATAAAGATCCAGGTGGAATAATTGTAATTCCCCAGTAAGCTAACCCAAACTCTGGGTGTTCAAGCGAATGAAAGTAGGTTCTCATAATAGATAAATGCTCATTTAAGTGATTAATAATTTCATCATCAACAGAAATACATTTATATTTTTGTGGTTCGTAACCAATATTTCTTTTCAGATTTTCGATAGTATCAATTATTCCAAAATCATGAACAGGCATTATTATCGACCTCCTTATGCATAGTATAATGCTTATTGCACTAGACTGCCGCGTTAGTACAACAACAAAAGGAATCGCAGCAGCGATTCCTACTTTAACTCTTGCACCCGTTAATTGAATAAGCGAGTTAATCATTTAACTACTTTTTTCCTTCATCGGTCAAGCCAAACCAGCCTCCTTCGTATGTCTTAACTGCTCCAACACACTTGGATCCTTGATTTTATTATCCTCCGCTAGCATCATGACCTTTGATAGGATCTCCGCTGTTTTTGGATCTTCATCTAGGAATGGCAGGAAGAGCTTTCCTCTATGCTGCGAGTGAACTGGCAGGATGTTCAGGTTTCCACTTGCTTGCTTGTAGGCCATGGCACTACCTAAGTGGACACCGTATTCCCCGAGATTTCCTTTTATCAGTGCGAAGTTTCCTTCGATTCTTACATTGCTAATTTTCATCAATCTTAGAGATTCCTGTAGGATGGCTGCTCTCATTTCAATTGTTGTTAGGCTTGCTTCTGGGTCAACGCCGCCAACATGGGCGACACTTACGACTAGGTCTACATCTCTCATTGTTTCAGATAAGATGATTTTTGGAATTTTGCTTAACTCTATGCTTTTATAGGTGTTTCGGTCAAAGAATTCTACCGTTTCAAGGGTTGGGCTTTCGACGTCAGAAGGTGAGAACCAGTCTGCAATTGCATAGATTTTTGCAATGATGTTTTCCTTGTGATAGACCTTTTGCAGTCCTTCTTCATAGTTAACGGTCCACAGGCGATTTTTTAACAGGGCAACAGCTTTCTTTGGCTGAATTTGGTATCCTGCATAGCGTCTGGATTCTGTTCCCGCTGCTTCTTCGTCTGCATTTAGTCGGTATAGCTCACGGAATACTTGTTTGAATGGCTGCTTGATTTGCTGATCAAATAGATAACGCTGGTAGTCACTCCAGTTGCCGCTTTCATATAGGTGAACCGGGTGAGCAATTGTAACTTTATCGTCTGACTGAAGCTGATAGCTTTCCCCTGTTGGAGTTTGAAGCTCTTCTCCAGTAAAGAAGCCTAATTTGTCACCAGCCTTGAACACAAGCTTTTTCACAAGTGGAGCAACAACTGGATTTTTCATCATGTTGACTAGTTCCAGTAATGTGAATGGTGTTTCTAGCTCCATGGAGCGTTCAAGCTCTGCTTTTGCTCGGCTATATTGCTCCTTCAGCCCTGTGTTTACTTCTTTTAGCTCTAAGATGTATTCATGCTTCTTATATTTTTGTGGGACGGATTTCAGCTCTTTGTTGTTTTTGATGACCTTGATGGCACCCTTCCCATTTACATCAATCACTAGCTGAACCGTCATATCGTCAATCTCCACTGGCTCTAGGACGTGCATGACCTCTTCCATTTTCCGCGCTTCCATATCCCAGCGTAATCTTGTTACATCCTTATACCCTGCATTTCGAGCGAGGTTATCTAGTGCAATCGTAACAATCTTTGCTTCACTTGCACGTCGCTGTGCTCCAAATTGCTTGCTTTCTTTTAAAAATTTTTGTATGAACTCGTAGCGCTCTAGCACATCATTCGTGTTTCCTGAATCAATTGGGATCAAGCTATAGCACAGTAAATGATCCTTGTTTCGCTTCGTTTCAACGGAGGTTTTCATATCCTCTAAGGTTAGCTTACCAAGTGTCGCATCAGCAAAAAGCTGGGCACGGCGATGGTTGGCACCTGCTGAAATATATTTTGCACAGTCATATAAAATATTGAAGCGCTCCTCACCTAATTGCGCGTATGCCTCTTTAAACCAATCAATATCAAAGGCACCATCATGGAAATCCTCTGGAGAAATCGGTGAATAGTGCGCAACTATCGTTTCTTTTTCAGCAGAGAAGGATTCATTCGTATGCGCATGGAAATACCAGGATGCACTCTTTAGCCCGTCCCATTTTAAATATGCTGCTACAATATCTAGCCATTGTGGTGCATACATCGCAGCCTCAAGTAAACGTTTGTCAGAGATCTTCTTTTCTTTTACAAGTTGTGCCAGCAGCTCCTCGTTCTCGCCCTCCTTCGGGTGACAGACTTGTAGTAAGTGGCTCAACGCTTCCTTCTTTGTCACATTCATATTGCCATAGTAATAGAAATAGCCACGGACGAACGATTCCTTATCGAGTCCTGATAATAACGTTATCAAATACTCCATGCCCTCGTAATACATGATACCTGTTGCATGTGGAGTGACCTCTGTTTGGAGGTCACCACGCTTTAGTTCAATTTCAAGGATACGAGCGATGACCTTTTCTTTTATCTGCTCAATTGAAGGATGCTCTTTCGTGAAGCCCTTCTTCGCATTTGTTAGCTCTAAAATGTGATCTCTACTATTCTCTCTTCCTAATAGCTCTTTTGTCAGTTCATTCTCGTCGATAAGCAGTAGATCATAGGCTCGGACTAGCTCTTCAAGTTCTGGACCAAATCTTTTGAAGTTATTAATAGTGTATAACTTATACAATAGAAGGAAGTAGGTTTTGTTGGATGCATCATCATACACATTTGCCTTTGCCCAATCTAACCATGGGAATGCAATCAGCTGATACATCTGACGCTCTGACTTCCGCTTCTCCTCAGGGATAGATTCAATCATCGTATGAAGCATCCCACTTGCTGTATCGAAAATGTCTTCTTTGTTTAGGTCCTGGAAATAAGACGATACAATTTCGTTAATCTGACTATAATAAAGAAGCTCAGGTGCAAAGGTATAGAATGCCTTTACCTTCTCTAATGGATACATGCTATCGAGAAACTCCTTGCGCCAATCATTTGGCTTTATATACTCATCCAATTCCCAGCTTTTAATCTTTTTATAATAATAGCGATACACTAGGTCTAAGCTGAACATGACATTTAGCTCGATAAGCTCAGGTGTAGTGATTTTTGTTGTTTTTAAATAGTCCTTCCAAACCTCAGCTAGCGGCAGGTCATTGATTCCCTCCCGTTTGTCCTGCATGTTGACGTTTCGACCCCGTGTTAGAGTTGTACCCACTAAGTGCGTTTCCTTATAACCATACCAATCCACTTCATATTCGTGCTCGCGATGCTCGTGAATTAACTCGGAAAGGCCGGTTAGGAACTCTTGGATTCTTGTAAAATCGGTCGAGAACACGTTACTGGTCTCGACTTTTGGAATATGGTCAGTTGGCAACTCGCATTGTTTTTCTGGATCGTATAGACCGAAACCGTTCTTTAAGCTATATTCCTCTTTTGTTGTAAGCTTGTCGATTAATAGCTTTTCTTTTTCAGTAGGTGTCTTGATAACCTTGCATTTATCTTTTACCTTTTTGAATTTTTCCGGTGATGCTTCTTTTAACTCTGAGATCATTTCAAGTCCGCCAACCCGTTGCAGTTCACTTTTACTTGTTAAAAGTCGGTCTAGTGATTCTTCTAGTTTTTCGCCTACTAACTTTAGTAAAAGCTTAATAGCACTTTGACGAAGGTTTCCTGTTTTTAATTTTAGGATTGCTTCAACTTTGTCTATTTCGTCAGGTGTGAGGGTTAAATCCAGGATTCGTGTCATCGCTTTTTCACGATTGGTCATGCTTTTATCAGATAAGCATGCAAAAATATACTCGCGTTGAGCAAGGTTGGATTGATTTTGTGTAAAGCAATCGAGTAAATAGCCTCTCGTGTCTGAATTGAACATGTCTTTTTTCTTGATGATTTCCGTGATGAGTCCATGGTCCATATCATAGGCGATCAGGTAAAGCATCTTTTTTACGATGGAGTCAGCAGAGTAAGCTACTTCTAAGCCGCTGAAAACCCTGGATTTGATTGTTATTTCTTTTTTCGGAGCAGTGTCTAACATTGCTTTAAAAAGAGTGAACTGGCGTAGTCGCTCGGACCTTTCTTCAAGTGCCGGAATACGTTCGAACTCGATTTTATGAATATACTGATTGGTCTTACGGTTCCAGTTCCACGAAAAATAGCACTCGTACGTATAGTTAGTGAGCAGAAAAACTTGGAGCTCATGGTCGGTTTCGTCTAGATGCTTGGAGGCAATTGTGTACTTGAGCAGGTCGTTCTGACTCTGGGCGAGCAAATATTGAGCGACAATCTTCTGATAGGTTTCGCCGTTATCCATAAGCGCGTTTACCTGGTGCTTGAGGTCCTCCTCCTCGATTACTGCACTTGCCCATAGACTTGTGTACAGCTTGTTCATATCCTCACTCTGCAGCCACCGCTTGCGGAGGTCAGGGTTAGTTAGGCATTCATGGATGTATTGAATCATTTGCTTGGTGACGCGGGCTTGCTCTGCCTCAAGGGTTAAGCCTGTCCACACGTCGATGGCTCTAACAACAGAGCTGTATCGGATTAGGTTGTTGTCAAGAATGACGTTAAGCAAGTGTATTGCTGCCGCTAGTGTGCCTTCATCCATTGTTTCGACGATGCTTTGGCGGAGACCCTCTTGAAGTCTCGCTGCCACAAGGAGATCGCCGATGATGGTATAGGCTTCCTCACGATGGCTGAGCAGCATGCCCTTTATCATCTCTCTAGTGAGGAGGGCAGTGTTGTTGTCGCCATAGATGACTTCTTTAAGTGCGCTTAGCACGTTGTCGTTTTGCTGATCTAGCTCGAAGGCGATAATGTCGCTGATCACCTGGTTGTTTATGTCAAGCTGTCGGTTTGTAAGAATGTCCATGATGGTTACGTGGTGCTTTGCTAGATCATGGAGTGATGCGCACTTTTCGATGATTCTGTTTAAGTGGGCTATTATGTTTTTGGTGCGGAATGGTCTCCGGTCATAGCCCGTTGAGTAGGAATACTCGGTTGCGTGATTGATGATGTATTTCATGATAGTGGCGTGGTAATCGCCGAGTAAATTCCGTGTTAAGTCCACTAGCCGGTTGAGCTTGTCTTGGTCAGTATCTGCTTGCTCGTTGAGCGTATTGGTGAAGCGACGAATATGTCGCTCCTGGTTATAGTAATCCGTTTGCATGAACTTTAGGATATGTTTAGCTAGCTTTTGATCCTGTTCATCGAGTGTTGCGATCTTTGCTTCATAATCTATCAAATAATTTCCGTTTGATTCTATCGTCATTTCGTATCCTCCTTTGTGTGGACCTGGGGATGGTTCTCCTCGTTCATTTTGAACCACAGGAACGTTCCTCTGGTTTAGTGCAGTCAGCCTACCACATCCGGCCCGTGAGCATTGTCAGTCGTATGAACACGACTTCGGTGTCCTCTGTTATATCTAGTGGGGTATCTAGTTGCTCAGCCTCTTCGTCATTTATGAACACTCGGTATAATCCGTCTTCAAAGGCTTGGATGGCGGTTTCAATTGCTCTCGTTAGATCTGCTTTCTTGTCATTATATAGTATTTGGAAGCCTACTTTTCCCGCTTGGGCTTGCTGCTCGATGTCTGAGTTAGAAAGAAAGTTTATAAGTGGTGTTTCTGGGTTGCTAGCTTTGTTATTGAACGTTTCGACGTTTTCTGTTACGACTTGGGTAATGAGTTCTCTTAGTGTGTTTGGTTTTTTTTGCATCTTGTATGGTTGTTTTGTGATGAAGTTTTTGCGTTTTGCTAGGGATTTTAGTGATATGTATATGTTCATAAGCAATTACCTCAGTATTTTTATAGTTTTCAAAATAAAGAGAGAACCCTTTTGGGCGTCCCATCATTTGATTCTTCGATATAATCCTTCAGTTCCAGAAGGATCTGTTTAGCCTTTACCTGAGTATTGTGACCAACCTCAATTTAAGCCAGAAACATTTCGCATAACTAAACTGCTTACGTTACTTTCATTGAAGCTTCTTCAAGGTTTTTATCTTTAACTTCTGGTGCAGTTGTATCACTACAACCTCCAAGAAAGATAAAAAAAATAATTACCGCCTTTTCAAATTCATCCTAAAAGTCATTTTTATTAAATATTATCATTTCAATATATGTTATAGTTGCTTTTTCTAATAAAATTCTTCGAATGCTCCTTTTACAGACCTGTCCGTTATTTCAATAAGAAAAGCCACCAAAAATGGCAGCTGGATCTTTAAGTCTTGCACCCTATAGTTTAAGTACATTGTTTCACAAAGTTGCCTTTAACTTTTCTATTACCGAGAACTATTTTCCTTTTTGTAATGTCACCGTTTCTTGATGTTAGAATACAGGAAGTCATTAAAAAAATGACACACAAAAGGCCCATTCTTTGTTAACGGTTCGATATACTGAGTAAGTCGTGTATTGGTTTAACTACAAAATTTACCATTAAGGAACATGGAGCCTGGTGTTACTATATTAAAGTTTATTTACACTACAACCGCAGTACTGTCACCACATATGTCAAGTGGTCTGTTTTACTTTTAATTTGACTAATTGAAGCATCTTAAAAAAAGGTTCCCTATTTTAAGGAACCTTTTCTAATTAGTATCCACTTTCTGCTTAAGCTAAACTGCCCCGTTACTTAAAGAAGAAAAAAGCTTTGCTCCTATTTATGAAGTAAAACCCTATGTTCATCCATTAATTTGAATTATACTACACGGTTAGTTGTATACCCCGTTTAATATAAATATTGGTAATTTAATAATCTAGGCATCCATCCAATCATATTTGGGTGAACACTCATAATTTACTGTAACTTTGAAAGAAAGGATGATATTAATGGTTTATTACATAGTTTTGCATCACTACCATCCATGGTATAAACCATTTATGGTTCCATTTATTCCTCCACCACCGGTACCACCAGCTGCTGTTACCTATCGAAATTTGTTGAACGATTATTATTTAAAATACACTTATTAGACTAGGCTGTGGTAAAAGCAACTAGTTTTTTCAAGAAAGCACCCTTTAGTTTAAGAAGAGCTTGATATACAGGCATTGTTTAAATGATGTCCATTTCTATTATTGTATAGAAAAAATATCAGTCATCACATACTAATCTTTCTAAAGATTGTATATGATGACTGAATAATAAGCATGTTCGCTGATGCAATCGAGAATTAATGATGAGTAAATTTATTTATCTCTTCACTTCAGAGCATTAAGTGCGACCTTGGCAGCTTCTGCAATAAGCGTATTGTCATAGGTGGCATTCTGTTTATCGTGGCTAGATAGAACTGCGATGACAATGGGAGCTCTATTCGGCGGCCAAACAACCCCAATGTCATTCCGCGTTCCATAGCTTCCTGCTCCGCTTTTATCATCGACTTCCCAACCTGTTGGTGCGCCAGCACGAATCAATGCATCTCCAGTGGTATTTCCCCGCATCCAATCTGTCAGGATCTTACGTTTTTCAGCAGGGAGCAAATCGCTAACTGCGAAAGCCTTGAGGCTCGTAGCAAGTGATTTTGGTGTGCTTGTGTCACGTGTATCTCCAGGAACTGCTGAGTTCAAATCCGGCTCGTAGCGATCAACCTGGGTAACGTTATCTCCAATCTGCCTTAGTGCTGTTTCAAATCCCTCAGGGCCTCCCATTTTCTCTAATAAAAGGTTCCCTGCGGTGTTGTCGCTATATCGGACAGCAGCCTCAATAACTTCCCGAAGAGTCATCCCGGTATCTACATGAAGCTGTGTGATTGGTGAATACGATACTATGTCCTCGCTATTGTATGTAACTAACTGGTCGAGTTGTTCAATTGAGTAATGCTGTAGCAATGCACCAGCGGCTAGAGCTTTGTAAGTAGATGCGTAAGCGAACCGCTCATTAGAACGATAGGAGATCGTCCGATGTGTACCTGTATCGATAGCGTAGACTCCGAGCCGGGCATCATATTTGTTCTCGAGTTCTGCAAACTCACGGCGTATTTGGTGTGCTGGTGTTTTTGTGACTCCATTTTCGGGCTTGTCAGAAAGGTTATTGGTGGTCATTGACCAGCCGGTAAGGGGTACAATTGCAACCACTAGCAATAACAGGGCAAATATAAAATTATTTTTGCTGAAAATATCATGTGTTTTCCTCAAGATCTTAACCTCTTTCTATTAATATTAGATGTTCTGAAAATAAATAGAATAAGCAGGTTTAATCAGTATGTTGTAATTAACACCGATCGGCTATTAACCAGCAGATTCTAAAAATTGTGTATTACACTTAGATTCAATTCCGTTATTTATGTAACGAAAAATTTATTTCGTTAGCGGCCTATTTAACCATGTTCAATATCATTTTCATAACCTTAAGCTGCCCCGAAATGCTGGGGGAGAATTTCCTCCTTTCTTCAATTTGAAACATGTGTAATCTAATATTACACAAAAAACTACATATGTAGTATTTA
Organism: Neobacillus sp. NRS-1170; assembly: GCF_050468025.1. Taxonomy (NCBI): domain Bacteria; kingdom Bacillati; phylum Bacillota; class Bacilli; order Caryophanales; family Bacillaceae; genus Neobacillus; species Neobacillus sp. NRS-1170. Next base: position 28,753 of record NZ_JBITPF010000020.1, read on the forward strand.
ATTACATACGTAATACTACACCTGTAATAAAAAGATGTCAATATCATTTTGTATTTAGCTTTCCTTTTTCATTTAGGTCAAAATATGCCCGAAAAACCCGCTGGCTGATGATATTAGCAGCACTGTGTGGCTGAGCGTAACCATCACGGAAGGCATTTGGTACAATAACGGCAATGGCAATCTCGGGATCATTGAATGGAGCATAACCAGCAAAAGAAAGATTCCAAGTCTTCACCCCATTTTTATAGGATTCCGAGGTCCCGGTTTTACCTGCGGCATTGTAGGGTTCGTCTTTAAAATATCCTCTCGCTGTTCCTTTGGAACCATGGGTAACCAGCCAAAAACCTTGTTGAACCCGCTTTAGCATCTCCTCACTCATATCCACCTGATTCAGCACCATTGGTTCGATTTCATCGATCACGTTGCCCGGTTCATTGCCATTCTTATTGGATTCACGAATCTCCCTAACCAATTGGGGTTTCATCCGGTATCCTCCATTGGCAATCGTTGTAATATACTGGGCAATTTGCATCGGTGTATAGGTATCTATTTGTCCGATGGCAATTTGAAAATAGGTGCTTGTATTGGTTCCTTTAATTCCTGCTGTTTCATTATCAAAACCAATTCCGGTCGGAATGCCCAAACCAAATTGGTTGAAATAATAGCGGATGGTTTCAATTTTTTTCGGATTGATATTCAATGTGCCTTTTGGGACATACTTTCCTCCCATAATTTCTATCGCGGTTTTCCACATATAAACGTTTGATGAACGCTCTAATGCCTCTAATTCGTTAATTCTGTTCATGACTTGGTAGGAGGAAAAGGTTCCCGATCCCTTAAATCGCATGACTTCATCTAGCTCGATTTCCCCGAAATCCCTGACACCCGTTTGGTATCCAGTTAATACGGTGGCCCCTTTTACAACGGACCCCTGTTCAAACGCATAAGTGAAGGTTCCCGGTGTAAAATCGGTAAACTCCCGGGACTGCCTGTTATACACTTTTCCTGACATTGCAAGAATGCGGCCTGTTTTCAGTTCCATCGCCACAACAAAGGCAGTGTCAAGCGTATCCGTATGCGGCTTTTGGATTGCACTGACTAACTCTTCCTGCATAATTTTTTCCACTTGGGCTTGGAACTCCATATCAATGGTCAGAACAATATCCTTGCCGCTCTTCCCTTCCGATACAGTCTCTGTACTCACCACATTTCCATTTGTATCAGTCACCGTTTTCACTTTTTCCTTTTGGCCTTGCAACACTCCATCATAAAGTTCTTCAATATAGCTTTTCCCGACGCGATCATTCAGTTTGTGCCCTTTAGACGTATAGTATTCCACCTTATCAGCCGGAAGACCTTCATCTGCACTCGTTACGTCCCCAAGCATATTCCAAAACGTTTCCCCGTATGTGCGGCCCCTCTTCCAATCGGTCGTGACATCCACACCCGGCAGATTTTCCAGATTTTCATTGACCTTCGCATATTCTACATCTGTTACATTTTCATTTTTGATCATCGTCGGGGTTAAAGCGATGGCAGAAGAAAGTTTCCGGTAGATGGCTGCCAGGTTTTTGTCCATTGCCTGGAGATCGCTTTCTGTAATGCGGTTCAATTTTAATTGATATAAATCCTTGTCATTCAGCTTTTCCTGTTTGTATAATTTCTCCTCCTTCTTTGTGATTAAATCCGTGCCATTGTTATGTACCAACAACCAGATATCTTTCAAATCCCGATCCGTTACTTTATTGATCTCTCTATCAGTCATGACCAGAAAGGTATTTAACTTTTTGGCCAGTTCAAGCAATTCGCCCGGCTGTGGATTTTTCGGCGGTGTATAAATAATCGCCTTTTCCGGAATATTGTAGACAACTAACTTATGATTCGTATCATATATTTTTCCACGCGGAACTGAATAGCTGATGGGCGTCACATCTGTCTGCTCAGCCTGAGCCGCATAGGCTTCCCCTTTGATAATTTGGAGAACGCCAAGGCGGAGAATCAGGATAGAAAAAAGAATAAAGACCATGAAAAAGAGTCCATTCAGTCTCCATCGGATTGGGTTTTTTACTATATTATCTTTCTGCCTTTTATGCTTCAAAACGTATCAGCCCTTTCATATTGGGAAGTTTGTGAACAAGTTTTTTAAATACTACAATTGTAGTATTTGGTCCAAAAAAGTCCCAAAAAGGTGGGGTAAACCTTTCTGGGGTTAATTATTAATATATCTTTTTATGATGCAGGATCTGCTTGGCAATCTCCGCGGCTTTGCTTCCTTGGGCATTCCCATTCATATTTTGAATATTAATCGCAAAATAAAAACGATCATCACCTTTTTCGACAAAGCCAATAAACCAGCCATTTACATTCTTTCCATTAATCATGCCGGTTCCCGTTTTACCATACAACCGTCCATTCTTTTGGCCATCGATTAAAATTGCCTTTTTTACCGCTTTGATATTTTCCACTTTAAAATCCCATTGATTTTCTTCTAATTGGTATAATAATTGGACTTGTTCAATGGGTGATATTTTTAAGGAAGATTCCATCCAGTAACTATCCAAATTCCCTGAAAGATCCTCATTCCCGTATGTTATTTTGTGAAAATAATCTTGCAGCTGCGTTCTCCCTAACTCCCGATCGGTATTTTGGAAATACCAATTAACGGAACGGCTCAAGGCAGTCGCTAAATTTTGATTTTGATTCCATTCTGAATAGGGATAAATTTTCCCGTCCCAAACTTGTTCGTTGTTATTCGCGGAAATCACATTGGATTCCAATGCAAATAAGGCAGAATATATTTTATAGGTGCTATCAGGAGAAATCCTCTGTTCACTCATCTCTCGATTATATATTTGGTATTGGTTTTTAGAGGGATCATATAAAACAAAGCTTCCCTTGTAGCCCTTAAAATAGGAGCTTAGATCTTCATAGACCGCATTATTGCCGCTAAATCGATACAAATCATCTGGGCTGGCAATAACGGTAGTGATTGGAGCAAGCAAGAGTACAACAATTCCTAAAACAGCGCAGATGACCTTGCTTTTCCATTTCAATAATAAAGAATCGCTAGAGAATCTTGCGATGCACTGGATTCTTTGTGTGATTTGTTTTTTTGTGCCACCTATACCTGGAGCAAAATGTTCAAGGTTACGTTCATATTTTTTATCTGCAAACCGAATGATGGTATGCCCATATTCGATATATCCACTCTCATCCAAGAGATTTAAAACGGAAGCATCACAGGCTAATTCCCTATCGAATCGAATCCTTTTTAAGGCATACCAAACGAACGGGTTAAACCAATAAATAATTCGAAACAACCACATGACGTAATTCACGAACAGATCCTTGCTTTTATGATGGTGCAGCTCGTGCAAAAACACGTACTTTAATTCATTTAACGAGAATGCTTCTCCCGTTTTGCTTGGTAAAAAAATATAGGGTTGAAAAATCCCCACCGTGATAGGCGAGGTAATAAGAAAGGTCTCCCTCAGCCTTATGTCTCTTTTCACCCCAACCAACTCTTTGCACGTTTCTAATAGTTCATTTAACTTTTGGTTATGAACAGCCGCAGCTGACTTTTTCATCTGATAGATTTGATAGTTTGAATAAACAGCAGCCACAACAAAAAGAACCACTCCAATTACCCAAACTGTAAAAAATGTATGGTAGACGAAATCGGGCGTTGACTTGTTTACCGATACCGTGAAATCATGTAATAAATCGCTGTTTTGCGCCTGAGAGGCATCCACTCCATTCATTCTTTCACTCTTCGATGGCGCGTCTCTATGAAAAAATAGTAAGCTTTTAAAATAGCGCGTTCCTTCTCCAAGGCGAAAATAATTCCAAGGTATAAAGGTAGCAAGGATTGGAATGCAAAGAAAATACCAAATATGATAATGTGCTTTCACCGTCATATGATTGTTTAATAGCTTTTTGATTAACAGAATGATGAAAATAAGGAGGGATACCACGATTGTACTACCTAAAATCCGCAGCATCATGGTATCCATTATTTTTCCCCTTTCTTGTCTCTCATGGATAATATTTTCTTTAATTCCGAAATATCTTCATTCGATAACTTATCATTTTCAATAAAATTTAATATCATTGAATTTAACGTGCCTCCGAAAAACTGCTGAAGAAAGGATTTACTTTTTTGCTCAACATATTCATGTTTTTCAACCAATGAAGAATAAATAAACACTCGGCCATCTTTTCTTGCGTGCAAAGCATTTTTCTTGACAAGGCGCGCCAGCATAGTGTGAATGGTATTTGGCTTCCAATCACTCTTATTCGATAATTTCTCCACTACCTCAGGAGTCGAAATCGGCTCAAAGTTCCAAATAACCTTCATCACTTCATATTCTGCTTCTGATATTTGCGGAATATCCTTCATGATAACCCTCCTACTTTTACAACTGTAGTATTTATTATAGCAAGACGATCCAAAAACATAAAGAAATAGTCGTGACTTTAGCCTATGGAAAATAATCCCCCTTTGCATCCTGAGGATAGTACCCGTTAGTTGAACAAGAAATATTTTGAGATTACTAATAAGATTACTATTATCGGTATTTCTTTAATCTAGTAATTTAGCATCAGTTTTATAATAATTCATTTCAAATAAAAAGTGATAAACGGTCAATCCTTAACAGTTATCGTGATTTCCCTTATTTCCCTTGTTGGTGAAAAATACCAATAAATTTTAAAAAAGTTACTGAAACTAACTAAATATGTTTCGTGTTTGTCTATCTTGCTATTGGGTTGATCAGGAACCCTTACTAATAAATTTTGTCCATTATATCTTAACTTCCAATAATAATTACCTGTAATTATTGCTCTAACTCCGAAAAACTGCATTTTCTCTATGCACCCGAATTTCTTTAAAAGTGCTTGTAATTCTTCAACTAATAAATAATAATTGTCAGGTAACTCCCTTTTTATTGTCGCTATACTCACTTCTCCCTATAATATTTCTAATTAAAAAAATATGTTAATTTTCGCCAATTTATTTCTTAAATACATCTTATGATGTGTAATTTTATTAGAATACTACTCATTAATTTTATTACATAATCAAGAACGAGATTCCCTTTCCTTCATCAACTGCTTCGTTAGCACAATATATTTAACATAAGCACCCGTTATTATCGTAACCTTGTAAATCTGGCATGCTCTTCTTTTACTAAGCTTATGAATTTCTCCTTCTCCACATCCATACTTGTAATCATTTTTACATTTTTTTCACTGCTTAAGAACCGCTTCACCCTGCTGTTATTGTAGATTATATATTCGTATCTATAATCCTTCTCCATTAAGGAAAACCAATCTTCTTCCCTTAATCTGATAATGTGTTTTTGGAATTTTGATTCGGGTGACAAATTAGGAATGAAATGTCCAATTATATCGCCTGTAATATCAATTAGTAAATCAATAATAAAACTGGTAATGGGAGTTCACTCCTTAAGAAATTTGCTTAAAAACTATTTTATCTTTATCGGGAATACAAATATAAGTACTACTCTTAAACACAAAAAAATTGCTACTTTTTATTAAACTCTTGCACCCGTTAACTTAACAAGGACTAGTTAAAAGATAAATATTCTAACAATAATTCTCTAGTCTTTTCATTGTTCATATATTCATCGTAAAACGTTGGATAATTAGAGATGTTTTCTTCTAAAAACCGATATTGTCCAAAAATGTCAAAGAAGGATAATTTAAGCCAATCTATTTGACTTTGTGGGATTTTGCCTTGATTTCCCCTAAGAACATAACTTAAACATCCAGATATATTCATCCAATAAGTCCAATAAGATACGCCACCGAAATGGCAGCTGGAACTTTAACTCTAGCACCTTTACTTCAAGAAGAAATAACAAATAATATAGCTTTATGTACAACGAAAATTAGCAATGTTATTTTTGAAGGTTCTCAAAAAAGACTATTTTATTTCCGAATGGGTCCCCAATGCAAACCTCCCGAGAATTCCAAGGGGTTGTTCCGATGCCAGGACGAGCATACTTATATTTCTTTGATATAAGGGTTGAATGGAGTAACTCTAAGTTTTCTACTTCGATTCTTAAAGCACCACCAGGACAGCAATCTCCATGATGTTCTGAAAGATGAATAATACAATTTCCATAAGAAATTTGCATGTATAAAGGTAGATCATCATCAAATCGATGCTCCCAATCTAACTCAAATTCCAAAAATGTTAAATAAAATTCTTTGGCTTTTTCCTCATCAAAAATACGCAGGATTGGAGTGGGGCTTTTCATAGTTATTTTAGATGTGCTCATTTAATACACCTCCTTTTTTATAATTATTTTAGAACTCAATTACTCCTTATGAACTATTTTATAGTATTTGTTCCTAAACATCATATAAGATCAAAAAATTACATTCTTCTTAAAGTAACCTGCCCCTTCGTATTATAAGGTTAGCCAGAATGCTAAATATTTCTGGTTGACCATTTTTTATTTGGTGGTCTTATTATATCAGTAGCCAGGGTAGAACGTAACTGCCCGTGGGGCCTTCGACCCGTCAGCTAAACGGTTCGCCCCCTACTTGTAGAAACATGTTTGAGGCTGGTTGGGACTTAGATCTCGTATAACAAGCGAAGCTGTGACACTGCATGGAGGATTTAGGGGTACTGGCATATTACTAGTTTAGGAGGAGGATTTAAAATGAATCCAGTCATTGGTCTGGATGTTTCAAAGGGAGAAAGTCAGGTTCAAGCATTTTTAGATAAAGGCAAACCATACCGTAAGAGTTTTAAAGTTTCTCATACTATTGAGGGTCTTGATTTACTTGTAGAGTTTCTGGAGGTCGTAAAGAGAGAAACAGGTAAGAAACCACCAATCGTGCTAGAAGCAACAGGACATTATCATTCCTCTGTTGTTCATTACTTGGAGGACCGTGGATATTTATTGATCATCATTAACCCATTAATATCTTATAAGGCAAAAAGCTCAAGTCTTCGGAAAGTAAAAACAGATGCGGTCGATGCTTACCATCTCTGCGAGCTGTTTTATAAAGAGGATCTTGAGCCATATAAAAAGCGAGGAATTCAACTTTTAAACCTTCGAAATCTTACCAGACAGCACGAAAATATAACTGGGGTATTAATCCAAACAAAGCTACAATTTCAAGCCATTCTGGACCAGGTCTTTCCTGAATATAGAGGGGTTTTTGGCGACTTATATTCAGTAGTATCACTGTTAACTCTTTCAGAGTTTCCTTCATCTGAAAAAATATTAGAAGCAAGTGTTGAAACCATAGCTGACAAAATCGCTCAATTATGTAAAAGCCGTTCATACAGATGGGCTGATGAAAAAGCTATTCAACTTAAAGCTGCCGCAGACCGAAATCCATTTGAGAAGACTTTGTATCAGAGTCATATTTTGCGTCTTGGTATGTATATAAACATCATTCTTCAATACAAAGAGCACCTATCCAAGTTAGAGTTTGAGATAGATGCCCTCGCTAAAGAAGTTGAAGAATATAATATTATCAAATCTATCCCTGGTATCGGAGAAAAGATCGCTGCAACGATCCTTTCAGAAATTGGGGAGGTAGATCGATTTACCGATCCTAAAAAGCTCGTAGCTTTCGCTGGTGTTGATCCTAGTGTATTCGAATCTGGTAAGTTTACGGCCACCAAAAATCGAATTACAAAAAGAGGATCCAGCAGGCTTCGTCACGCCTTATATATGGCAGTTCGTTGTGCTATACGTGACTGTCGTAAGAGCAAAACAAGTGATGAAATCATTCCTCGTAATAAGAAATTACGAAAATTCTATGATAAGAAACGTGAAGAAGGAAAACCATTTAAAGTAGCTGTAATTGCTTGTGTAAATAAACTCTTACATTGGATATTTGCCCTTTTAAAGAACAGAACAACTTTCCAAGATATAGCTTAGAGCCTAAATCTAACTAAATAAAACAAAACCTTCCAAAATCAGAATAACGGAAGGTTATTTGGCATGCACATTTTTAGTATAGCATGAGTTATTTTAAGTTTTTATTGATAAATATTGACAAACTATTAGCTGGTTTAGCTTAAGTACATATCTTCACAAACTTTTATAAAAATTAAGCTCTGAAAAATCAGCTATTGTCCAATTAAGTTATAACGCCAATTATTACACTGCATAAAGCTTCCTGGAGGATATTCAAATTCACATTCAGAGATAAACTGAAAATCAAGCTTCCGACAAATTGCATTAGAGGCAGGATTATCAATCGATGGGAATGCGTGAATGTATTTATATTTGTTCTCACTAGATGCTTCTTCGATTGCTAACTTTACTGCTTTTGAAGCTATTCCTTTCCCTTGATACGAGGGTAAAACGCTCCATCCAGTTTCATATATACTTTCATTATTCCAAGTAGTTTGCCAATAACCCACAGAACCTACTGGTACCAATTCTGGTAACAATATAATGCTGTACATACGTCCTTTATTTCCAAGCTCAAGATATCGTTTATGTCGTTTCAAAATCTGCTCTTTACTCTCTGGACCACCAAGATGCTGCATCATTTCTGGAGCGTTAATACGAAAAAGTAAATCAAGGTCATTATCCTCCCAAGGCTTTATTTGAATGATATAGTTATTGGCTTCCAAATTTTTTTCATCCCTTCACTACTTTTTATTTACTTTTTCTTTTACGAAAGCTATAAATCCTCTATTTAAATGATATTGATGTGTTACTAAACTGACCCGTTAGTCAATAAAAACAGCCGCCGTAATGGAGCTTTATCTTAAACTCTTGCACTCTTTAGTTTAACTACATTTCTTCACAAATTTTGTCAGGATAAAGGTGATAGGGGTATCATTCCTTCCGATAGGTTGAACAGTATTCATCTGAGATACGGTAATTTTCTATTCCTGTTAAAGCCGCAACTTCAACTAATTTATGACCAAGACTATCCCATACCGCAACTGTATACAAGGACACCCATTCAAGATTCCCTCGTGAAACTCTGAAGGAAAAATAATCATTATCCGTTGTAACCAACACTTCCTCATAGGTAATCTGTTTGCTTTGCTTTTTGAACAAAATATACCTTATCATCTTTGGGTATTTGGACAATTCGTGCTATAAACATTCCATTAGGATTCTTCTTTATTTTTTAAATTTTGTTAGTTTCTATCTTTTGTTCTGGTTTCCCCTTCATACATCTCCCTCTCACACTAGAACTCTTGCCCACGTTAGTTGAAAAACCATTTCTCCCGCGGTATAGGATAGTATTCACCAGCTACAAGTTCTTGAGGTACGGCTTCGTCAATTCGTAAAAGGTCGTCTGAAGTTAAATTCATGTCAATTGCACCGAGGGAATCCTGAAGTTGTGATCTCTTTCTTGCTCCAACCAATGGGATAACATCTTCACCCCGAGATAGAACCCATGCGATAGCAAGCTGCGCAACAGTTACTTGCTTTTCTTTAGCAATTTCACGCAAGGACTCTACAAGGGCTAGGTTCTTTTCAAGATTTTCGCTGGTAAAACGCGGCCCATTACCGCGCTTATCATCAGAACCTAGCACTCTATCTTTAGACCATGTACCACTCAGTAACCCTCTAGAGAGAACACCGTAAGCCGAAAGCGAAATGCCTAATTCCCGTAAAGTAGGCAAAATATTTTTCTCAATCCCCCTATTAAATAGTGAGTATTCCATTTGCAGCCAACTAATAGAATGTACAGCGTGTGCGCGACGAATTGTATCCACTCCTACTTCAGAAAGACCAATGTAACGTACATATCCCTTCTTTACCATATCGGCAATTGCACCAACCGTTTCTTCAATTGGTATGTTTGGATCGACGCAAGCTGTGCCTGGTTGATATAGATCGATGTATTCAACACCTAGGCGCAGTAGGGTATCTTCAAGGAAATTCTTTACTGAATGAGGGTGGTTATCACTCTTTCGATGACTCTTGCCCTGTGAGTGTAGCTTGCCATCGAATTTTACTGAAATGAAAACATTTTCCCGTTGGATTCCTTGGAATGCTTCACGTAGAAGTAATTCATTATGTCCATCACCATAGAAATCCCCTGTATCAAATAGTGTAATGCCTTCCTCAAGTGCCGCGTGGATTGTTGCAATGCTTTCCCTTCGGTCAGAATTCCCATATAGCCATGACATCCCCATACAACCGAGACCAATCTCTGAAACTAGTGGACCGTTATGACCGATTACACGTTTTTCCATTGGTATATTCCCCCTATCTCTTCAATAAAAAATATAAGTGAATTTCCACACCGTATTCTAATTGAACCAATCTGATACCAGTTTCGTTCCGAAACCCTATTTCATCCTTGCATTTTTTTAATTAATTCTTTCTTTACTAAAATCAAAATTCCTTTATTTTATGATACTAATTGTTAGCAACCTGCACACGTCAGTTTAAGTACAAACCTTTATAATCTGAACAGATTGCTGAACACAAGTTAAACACCACTCTTCAACTAACCCGCCACGTTAATTCAATAGAAAAGGAGATTGCAGCAGTCATCCCATCTTTAGCTAAAGCACCCCGTTAGAACAATAAGGTTTTAATCATCATAACAGAATCCATAAGTCCAATGATTTTGATTAATTTCATCCTTATCAATATGAAAGCAGTCCAACGGATACTTATTAAATCCAGGCAACTTCTAATAATAATCTATATCATTTTCTGCATTTTTCTGTGTCGAATAAATTCCAATCATTTTGGTTTCTTCGATAAATTCACCTTGGTGTTCCCATTTACAAATATGCTGTAAAACATATACATAGCACACAGAAACTATTCCCCCAGTTTACTGATTCAAGCACCTATTGGTTGAAGATTGTTTGTTCTTCATCAGGTAAGATTTCTCCAGACCAATCACAGTTAAAACATTCAATCCCCCAACCTTTAACAGGTACAGTTATTTCATCTTTTTTATTGTGATTAAAGATGAGACCAGTAAATGACTTTACTAAAGAATCTTGATTAAAATTCTTACCACAATTCGGGCAAAATTTTGGTTGCATTTCAGTCAGCTCCATCGATTTTTTATAGCCGAACACAATGACGTTCAACTAACCTCCCTCAAT